>JBEDAU010000047.1:0-17749 GCA_041177605.1 Cyanobacteriota bacterium
GAACTCGACACCGGAATCAGGGGAATCGGCGGCAGGCCCAGCCCCGCCACCGCCTGGGAGAGGGCCTGGGAGGAGAACAGAAACAGCACCAGCCCATTGGCCAGCACCACCACCAGCGCACCGAACGGCGACAGCGGCATCAACCGCTGGCCCACCGTGAGCATGACCGGACGGGAGTGGGTGAAGACGCCGGTGGCGATCGCCAGCCCACCCAGCAGGAACAGTTGCTGGGTGCCACTGAAGACCAGCCCGCCCGGCAGCGGCAGGTCGGCAAAGGGGGCGGCGGGCACGAACACCCCCATCACGTTGCCGATGTTGTTGGCGCCCAGGCTGTAGGAGCCGAACACCCCGGCCAGGATCAGCCCCAGCCGCAGGCCGGCATCGAGCCGCAGCAGATGGGGCCGGCCGCGGCGCACCAGCAGCGCCCCGAACCGGTAGAGGCCGGCGGCCACCAGCGCCGCCAGCAACGGACAGACCACCCAGGTGCCCACGATCCGCCCCAGCTGGCTGAGGTCGGTGTCCGCGCCGCTGAACCAGTTCCAGCCCACGATTGCCCCGACCACCGCCTGGGTGGAAGAGACGGGCAGGCCAGCCCGGTTCATCCAGGTGACGGTGAGACCGGCCGCCAGGGCGGTGGTGAACGAACCGGCCAGGGCATTCACCGCGCCGAGCTGGCCGAGACCGCCGCTGGCCCCGGCGCCGGCGCTCACCGCCCCGAGGATCACGAACAGGCTGCAGAGCAGGGCAGCCGTGGAGAAGCGCAGCATGCGACTGCCCACCGCTGAGCCGAACACCGTGGAGGCATCGTTGGCCCCCAGCGACCAGCCCAGGAACAGGCCGCTGGAGAGGAACAGCAGGCCGGTGGCCAGCACTAGAGCGCCCGCTTGATCGCCAGGATCGAGAGTTCGTCGCTGATCTCCTCGGCCAGATCGGCCAGCCCATCGATCGCCACCAGCGCATCGCGGCCCAGCCGTTTGAGTTCCAGCGGCCGGTCGGAGGCGAACAGGGCGCTCTTCAGCCGCAGGGTGATGGCATCGGCTTCCGACTCGTACACCCGGATCTGGTTGATGTGGTCGCGCACCGCCTCGGGATTGCGGAAGAAGGCCCGCGCCCCCAGCACCGCCGCCTGCACGCTCTGCACCACCACCACCACCAGGTCCTTCACCTCGGCCACCGCCTCCGGGCTGCTGAGCACCTCGGCGTACTCGATCAGGAAATCCTGGAAGGCGTTCTTGAGCTGGTCGAGCAGGCCATAGAGGTGGGTGAGCAGCCGCAGCACATCGCCGCGGAATTCCGGGATCAGCATCTCGCTGTAGAGGGTGTTGACCACGGCCCGGCGGAGCTGGTTGCAGCGTTCCTTGAGCTGGATCAGCTGCTGCATCTTCTCGTCGGTCTGGGGCCCGAGCCCCCGATCCAGCAGCACCACCATGCCCCGCTCAAACAGCATCCCCCCCTCGGCCACCTTGTCGAGGAACTCGTCGATCCGCACCTCCAGGGAGCGGGTCTTGGCGAACAGGGCCGGGGTGTGACTCACGCGGGGCGGGCTCAGCGGTAGTTCTCGAACTGCAGTGGCACCTCCAGATCCTTCTCCTGCTCCCGCAACAGGGCGATCACCTGCTGCAGGTCGTCCTTGCTCTTGCTGGTGACGCGAAGGCTCTCGCCCTGGATCGCCACCGTCACCTTCTTGATGCTGTCGCGCACGGCCTTGCTGAGCTTCTTGGCGAGCTCCTGGGTGAGCCCCTTGCGCAGCTTCACCACCTGCTTCACCTTGTTGCCGCCCACGGCCTCAGGGTCCTGGAAGTCGAAGATCTTGAGCGAGAGGTTGCGTTTGGTGGCCTTCTGGCGCAGCACGTCGGCCACCGCCTGCAGGGTCATGTCGCTGGCGGTGATGATCGTGAGGCTGGCCTCCTCCAGGTCGATCTCGGTGCCGGAATCCTTGAGGTCATAGCGCTGGCCCACCTCGCGGCGCACCTGGTCCACGGTGTTCACCAGTTCCTGGCGGTCGAAATCGCTCACCACATCGAAGGAGAAGGTGTCGGCCATGGGGGCAGAAACGCGGGCAGGGTCGGGCGATGGCCAGCCTAGAAAAGGAACAGCGCGTCATCCTGCGGCCATGCCCCTCTCCGCTCCGCTCGCCCCGTTTGCCTGGTCGCTGCTCCTGGCGGCGGGGGTGGTGGTGTTCAGCACCGTGCCCCTGGGGGCCGCCCGCTCCCGCGCCAACTTCCAGATGGCGGATCTGGCGGCGCCGCGGGCGATGTTTGAGCGGCTGCCGGCCTGGGGCAAGCGGGCGGCCTGGGCCCACCAGAACTGCTTCGAGGCCTTCACCCTGCACGCTCCGGCAGCGCTGCTCTGCCTGGCAGCGGGGGCCGGCGGCCCGGTGGCGGTGGCGGCCGCCTGGATCCACCCCGCCCTGCGGCTGGCCTATATCGGCGCCTACGTGGGCAACATCCCGCCGCTGCGGGGCCTGTGCTGGGCCGGTGGCCTCACCTGCACCGGCATCCTCTATGTGGAGGGCCTCAAGGCGGTGCTGGCGGGTTAGGGCTGACCCGGCCGAGCAGCTGACAGGCGGGCCACCCCCGCCTAAGACAACGGCAGATCGCCCGACCGTGCATGCAACGCCCGACCCGCTTCAGCCTGAGCCAGCTGACCGTGCTTGGCCTGGTGCTCAGCATCAGCACGGCCGCCCCGCTGCTGGCCAAGCCCCACCACGGCGGCCAGCACCAGCCGGACTACTGGAAACGGGATCCCAACCGCTGGCACAGCACCAACTGGGACCGCAGCTACCGCCACAACCACTGGAACCGCCGCTGCGGCGGGCTGGGCTGTGATCCACGCACCTGGAGCCCCACGGCCCACCACCACCGCTGGGATCCCTCCTGGACGCGCAACCGTCCCTGGCGTCACGGCTGGTACGGCCCCCGCTACTACAACGGCTGGGGTTGGTGGGCCCCGCAGACCGCGGCCTGGGGGATAGGCACCCTGGCGGCAGCCGCCTCGATCAACGCCGCCGTGAGCGCGGCCATCGACGCCAAGCAGTCCAGCATCGTGGTGCCCAGCAGCGGCTACCTGCTCGACTACCGCTCGATCCAGGTGCCCGCCGACAACGTGGTGAGCTTCGTGGTGCAGCGCGACGGCCAGCGGTTCCAGATGGACGCCGACTGTGCCGATGGCGAACTCAACGGCCATGCCCCCACCAGCGCATCGGAGGCCCAACTGCTGCATGCGGCCTGCCAGGTGGCCTTCGGCGGGTCGTGATCAGCCCGACCGTCAGTCGAAGAACATCAGGCTGACGACCTTTCCGAGGTCTTCAGCCACCCGCACGCTGGCCAGCAGGGTCTCGCTGTCGTGGAAGGCGTAGCAGATCAGCTGGTCACAGCGACTGATGATGTCCTGGTTGCAGAGGCTGCTGGCCATCGGCAGGGGCAGCTCGTCGTGCTCCGGCTTCTCCACCAGGTGCAGCACCTGCTCCAGCTGCTCGCGAGATTCGGCCGGCTGGCGATCCAGGCTCTGGGGCAACAGCACGGTGAGCCGGGAGGGATCCACCGCCAGCACGCTGCGGATCACCGCCGCGTTCACGCCCTGGGCGCCGGAGGTGATCAGGGCGTGGCCCTCCTGGGCCAGTGAGCGGGCCACCAGCTCCACCAGATGGATCGAGACCACCGGCACGTGACGGCTGCCGAGGATGGCAATCCGGCGCTTGCTGCGGTCCTGCAGCATGGCCAACTCCTGGGCCAGGGTGTCGATCCGATCAAGTGCCGGTAGATCGAGAGACCGGGTCACCGCTGCGCTGCCAGCACTCCGAGGAAACTAGCAGCGTTATTGGGCCAGCGCTGGCAGCTTCAGCCTGGCGAACAGGGGGAAGAAGTCGCAGTGCTCCTCCACCAGGCGGAAGGCGTAGGTCGCCTTGACCACCTCGTGCAGCCGCACGTGGCCAAAAGCCTGTTCCACCACCTCCACGGTGGTGAGGGTGTCGTGCTCCACCTTGAGCAGGGGCACATCCAGCTCCTCGGCCCGGTTGAGCAGCTGGGGAAGGGGGTCGCCGGCCCCGGTGAGAATCAGGCACTGGGTGGAGGCCTCCAGCGCGGCCAGCTGGATGTCGGTGCGGTCAGCCCCGGTCACCA
Source organism: Cyanobacteriota bacterium (assembly GCA_041177605.1). Classification (GTDB taxonomy): domain Bacteria; phylum Cyanobacteriota; class Cyanobacteriia; order PCC-6307; family Cyanobiaceae; genus NIES-981. The sequence goes on from JBEDAU010000047.1 coordinate 4,122, forward strand.
CCGCCATGTTGCGCCGGCGGCGGAAGAACTCCATCGCCGAATTCACGTTCATTGCGCCGATCGAGAGGGTCTCCACCAGGAGATCAAGCCGGTCGCGACAGCAGAGCACCTGGGCTCCGAGCCGGCGGGCCAGCTCCTCCACGGTCACGCTGCGCAGCAGCGGACTGCGGGGCATCACCCCCAGCACCGGCAATCCCAGGCGCTCCAGGGCGGGAACCAGCTCCTGGCGCAGGGCCGCCACGGCCTCCGGATCCACGCCGTTGAGCACCACGCCGGCCAGGCGACTGCCCAGCTGGTCGTGCACCGCCAGCAGCGGCTCCAGGCTGCAGCTGTCGGCCCAGGGGTGCACCACCAACACCGGTGCGTCAAGCGCCTCGGCCAGCTGGGCGAGGCTGAGGCCATAGAGCAGGCCCTCGTGCTGGCTGCCCGGTGCCTCGAGCAGCGCCACCGCCCCGCCCGCCGCGGCGTTGGGGGAGCTCAGCTGGGCGGCCCAGGCGGCAAAACCCTCGCCGGAACTGCGGTCGCCGGCCAGCAGCCGCCGCTGGGCACTGGCCGTATCGCGCACGTGCAGCGAGGGGATCAGCTGATCGTCGGCCAGCCCCAGCGTGGCGCCCACAAAGCGCACGTCGTCGTCGATCAGCGCCGAGCTGTCGGCCGCCGGCTCGCCGTCAAAGGTGGTGGCGAGGGGTTTGCCGAAACGCACCGCCACCCCCTGGCGCAGCAGCTGGCGGCCCAGCCCCAGCACCACGGCCGACTTGCCGCTGAAGGGTTCACAGGAGCCGATCAGCAGGGGGGATGCCATCGCGCGCCTTCACTGCCGACACCTGTGGGGGGCAATCTAATGAGCGGCCGCCGGCCGCACCGCACCAGCGGCGACACGGCGGTCGCTCCGCCAAGCTGGGCCCTCGCGTTTGCGGGCCTGTCATGCAGCCACCGGTCGTGGCCATCACCGGCGCCAGTGGGGCCCTCGGCCAGGCCCTGCTGCGCAGCTGGCACCGGCGCGGCGCTCGCCTGATCGCTCTGAGCTGTGGGCCCCGCCTGCTCGATCTGCGCGACAGCCACGGCAAACCGATCCCCCTGCGCCAGGTCTCCTGGTGCGTTGGAGAAGAGCAGGGGCTGGCTGGGCTGCTGGCGGAGGTGGATGTGCTGGTGCTCAACCACGGCATCAACGTGCACGGCGACCGCAGTGCCGCCGCCACCGCGCAATCGTTGGAGGTGAATGCCCTCAGCAGCTGGCGACTGCTGGAGCTGTTCGCCGCCGTGGTGGCCGAGCGGCCCGAGCGGGCGGACCGGCCCCGCTCCGAGCTGTGGGTCAACACCTCCGAGGCCGAGATCCAACCCGCCCTGAGCCCCCTGTACGAGCTCAGCAAGCGCCTGCTCGGTCAGCTGGTGAGCCTGCGGGCCCTGGACCTGGCCGGGCCCCGCCTGCGGATCCGGAGGCTGGTGCTGGGACCGTTCCGCTCGGCCCTCAACCCGGTGGGGCTGATGGGGGCTGGGTTCGTGGCCGAACAGGTGATGGTCCAGGCCGCCCTGGGCTCCAACCTGATCATCGTGACGCCCAACCCGCTCACCTATCTGCTGATGCCGCTGGCCACCCTGGGGCGCTGGCTCTACTACCGGCTGCTCACCCGGCCAGCTGAGTCTCCATCCTGAGCCGGCCCTAGAAATCCCGATCCGTGAGGATTTCGCAGCCGTCACTGGTCACGGCAATGGTGTGCTCCCACTGGGCCGAGAGGCTGCCGTCCACGGTCACCACGGTCCAGCGGTCCTTGAGCGTGCGGCAGGCCTTGCTGCCGGCGTTGAGGATCGGCTCCACCGCCAGGGTCATGCCGGCCCGCAGCTTCATGTTGGGCAGCTCGCGGGTGCGGTAGTTGAACACCGAGGGCTCCTCGTGCAGGTTGCGCCCCACGCCATGACCGGTGTAGTCCTCCACCACGGCGTAGCCATGGGCCTCCACGTGGTCCTGCACGGCGCTGGCGATGTCGAGCAGGGTGTTGCCCGCCTTGATCCGCGCCAGACCCTTCATCAGGGATTCCTGGGCCACCCGGGCCAGGCGGCGGGCATCGTCGGGAGTCTCCTCGCCGACGCAGATGGTGATGCAACTGTCGCCGTGATAACCGTCGAAATAGGCGCCCGTATCCACCTTGAGCAGGTCGCCGGCCTTGATCACCCGCCTGGAGCTGGGGATGCCGTGCACGACCTCGTTGTTGATCGAGGCGCAGATGCTGGCCGGGAATCCGTGATAGCCCTGGAAGCTCGGGGTGGCGCCCATCTCCCGGATGCGCTTTTCGGCATGGGCATCCAGATCACCGGTGGTGAGGCCCGGGGCCGCCAGCTCCTGCATCTCCCGCAGCACGGTGGCCACGATCCGACTGGCCTGGCGCATCGTTTCAATCTCGCGGGCGCTCTTGACCTCCACGCCCCGGCGGCTCTTCTGAATGCGCGGGCCGGTCTCCACCAGGGCCGATGGGGCTGGCGTCGAGGGGGGCTGGGGGCGGGTACTGGCCAGCAGGTCGGCAAACAGGTTCATGCAGGCCGGGCCTGATCGAGCCTTCAAACTACCAACGCCATCCCGGCGGCTGGGGCAGTCCGGCTGGAGGGGGGTCGGCCAGCCGGTACACTGCCGGTTTGGTCAGGCGTCGCGGAGCTGAGATGGCTGCAGAGGCAAACGAGAACAAAGCTGTGAATCCGGCAGACGCCACGGAGGCCGTCGAGGCTGGGACCGCTGACGCCGTCGCCGCCACGGCCGTGGCTGAAAAGCCCGCCAAGGCCACCATCGCCACCGGCAAGCTGAGCGCCCAGGATCTGATCCGTGCCTTCGAGGCCGACCAGCTCAAGAGCGACCTGCCGGAGATCTACGTCGGTGACACCGTCAAGGTGGGCGTGCGGATCCGGGAAGGCAACAAGGAGCGGGTGCAGCCCTACGAGGGCGTGGTGATCGCCAAGCGCCACGGCGGCCTGAACGAGACAATCACCGTGCGCCGCATCTTCCAGGGGGTGGGCGTCGAGCGCGTCTTCATGCTGCACAGCCCTCAGGTGGCTTCCGTCAAGGTGGAGCGTCGCGGTAAAGTTCGTCGGGCGAAGCTCTTCTATCTGCGCGATCGCGTGGGCAAGGCAACCCGGGTCAAGCAACGCTTCGACCGCTGAGACACGCCACTCCTGGCGTTCTCTTCATCGACCAGTGGGGACATCGGCCCTGCGCCGTTAGTTCAGTTGGTAGAACGCAGGTCTCCAAAACCTGATGTCGGGGGTTCGAGTCCTCCACGGCGCGTTCGATGTTCCCACCGCAGCTCCGCTGCAGTTCAGTTCTCTGTCCCGAACACTCTCCTTCCTGAACATGGAGTTGGATCTTCAACCCGGCGATGTGGTGAAAGTGCTCGAATCCGCCGCCCTTGGTTGGGTGCGGGCCCGGGTGATCCGGGTGAAATCCGGGGGTCGTGTGGTGGTGCAGAGCGACCAGGGGCGTGAATTCACGGCCCGCGGCAACCAGGTGCGTCTGATTGAGCCGGCCGGCTTCCGCCCCTGAAATCAGGTAGCGCGGCCCTCTGCTCCGAATCTCCTGCCCGCCCATTGGCGGGCTTTTTTTTGGCCTGTGGCCTGCTGGCCACCGGCCCCTGACCTTCAGAGCAAACCGCCGCAACCCACCCGTCTGAGCCCATGGCTTGACGGAGGGCCGGGCTGCAACGGATACTTTTGAGGTCGCGCAAGCGACCGAGGCACGGCCAGAAGGCCAGGCGATGCCACCCGGCTCAGCCTCCTTTTGTACTGTCTGGGACTGTAGTTCAATCGGTTAGAGCACCGCCCTGTCACGGCGGAAGTTGCGGGTTCGAGCCCCGTCAGTCCCGTTTTCATCGATCAGGAGTTCCGGCAGTGGGTGCTGTGGCCAATACAGCTGTGTCCCATGCAGCTGTGGCCGACGGAACGTCACCGATCAGGGTGCGTTTGGCCCCCAGCCCCACCGGCACCCTTCACATCGGCACGGCCCGCACGGCGGTCTTCAACTGGCTGTTTGCCCGCCACCACGGCGGGCAGTTCCTGCTGCGCATCGAAGACACCGACAAAGAGCGCAGCAGGGCTGACTACACGGCCAACATCCTGGAGGGGCTCCAGTGGCTGGGGCTCAGCTGGGACGGCGAGCCGGTGATCCAGAGCGAGCGGATCGGGGCCCACCGGGCCGCCATCCAGCAGCTGCTCGATTCCGGCCATGCCTACCGCTGTTATGCCACCGAGGCCGAGCTCACAGCCATGCGCGAGCAGCAGGCCGCCAGCAAACAGGCTCCCCGCTACGACAACCGCCACCGCGATCTCAGCCCCGAGCAGGAGCAGGCCTTCATCGCCGCGGGGCGGGAGGCGGTGATCCGCTTCCGCATCGACGACAGCCGCTCGATCACCTGGACCGATCTGGTGCGTGGCGACATGCGCTGGAGCGGCAGCGACCTGGGTGGCGACATGGTGATTGCCCGCCGCGCCCCGGCCGATCAGATCGGCGACCCCCTCTACAACCTGGTGGTGGTGGTCGACGACGCGGCGATGGCGATCAGTCATGTGATCCGCGGCGAAGACCACATCGCCAACACCGCCAAGCAACTGCTGCTCTACGAAGCCCTCGGCGCTCCTGCGCCGGTCTTCGCCCATACCCCGCTGATCCTCAACCAGGAGGGCAAGAAGCTCTCCAAGCGCGATGGGGTGACCTCGATCAGCGATTTCCGAGCCATGGGCTACACCGCACCGGCCCTGGCCAACTACATGACCCTGCTGGGCTGGTCGCCGCCGGAGGGCATGGGCGAGCGTTTCTCACTGGCGGAAGCCGCCGCGGTGTTCGGCTTCGAGCGGGTGAACAGGGCCGGCGCCCGCTTCGACTGGGACAAACTCAACTGGCTCAACGGCCAGGTGCTGCGTGAGCAGGGCGTCGGCCCCCTGCTCCAGCAGCTGCTGCCCCTGTGGGGAGCCCGGGGCTGGGCCGTGCCAGGGGCAGCAGCCGATGGTTCCACCAACCCCACCCATACCGATCAGGCCTGGCAGCTGCAGCTGGTGGAGCTGCTCGCCCCCTCCCTCACCCTCCTGGCTGATGGGGTGGAGCAGGCCAGGCCGTTCTTCGAGCGGCCCGAGCCGGATCAGCCGGCGCAGCAGCAGCTGGCCAGCGAAGGCGCCAGGCCAGCCCTGGCGGCCCTGGCGACGGCCCTGGAGGGCCATGGCGCCGACGCTCCCCTCGATGCTGATCAGGCCCAGGCCGTGCTGGGAGACGCGGCAGCCAGCGCCGGCGTCAAGAAAGGCGTGTTGATGAAGAGCCTGCGGGCCGCCCTGCTGGGCAGCCTCCAGGGCCCCGACCTGCTCAGCACCCTGCTGCTCCTGCACCGCAGCGGCGAGGCCCTGCCTCGCATCCGCTGCCATCTCTGAGCCCGAGCGCAGCCTCAGCTCTCCAGGTCGTCGTCCATGGCGCTGAACTTCGGCTCCACCCGGATGCCGATCACCGCGCTGGGGCGCACCACCAGATATTCCCCCTCCAGGTCGCTGATCGGCACATTCACGAAGGTGTCGCTGGCGGCGGCGGTCAGCACCCCGCCGTACCACTGCTGGAAGGCCTCCAGGCTGCTGAAGTGCACGCTCTCCGTCTGCCCGCCGCTCAGGTGCAGATGGATGGCGTAGCGGCGGGGGGTTCGCGACATGGCGAGCTGGAGGCGGAGCCCGAGCAGTGGGTCTCAGGATGCCCCAGCCCCGGCCCGGCCTGCCAGCACCACTGCAGGGGCGCCGCCGTGGCCGGCAGGTAGAGCGGATGGCGGGGCTGGCCACCAGCGGTGAGGCCCAGACAGAACACGGCGCGCTGGCGCCCCCCCGAGAGGTCCAGCTGATGCAGCACCAGCCGGGCCCGACCGCGCCAGACCCCGTGGTTGCCCCAGCCCAGCCACAGCGGCGCCAGGGGCTGGGCCGCCAGGCGCGCCTGGAGCCAACCGTCATTGGCGGGTCCCACCGGATCCGCCGCCCGGCGCAGCACCGCCGGCGCGGGGCTGATGCGGGCAAACAGATTGAGGACCTCCAGGGCGCCGTACCCCCAGCGGTCGGCGAACCCCAGCAACCGCCGCAGGGTGGTGTCGTCGCGGTCGCCATCGGCCCGTGAGGGATTGAGCCCGATGAACAGCAGCCGCGGCCGCGCCGGGGCCCACTGCCGCTCCAGCCACCAGCGGTACTGGCCGCAGGGGCTGAAGCTGGCGGCGCCCGCGGTGGGAGGCAACGGCGTCATCGCACCCAGCCTCGTACCCAGCCAGCCCGCAGCAGGGCGGCAGCCCTGAGCTCTGGCAGGCTGGCCCCTCGCCGCTCCTCCAGCAGCCCGTGGCCGCCACCCCCAAGCCCCTGCTGCTGCTGATCGATGGTCACTCGCTGGCCTTCCGCAGCTACTACGCCTTCAGCAAAGGCGAGGGGGGCGGGCTGAGCACCAAGGATGGGGTGCCCACCAGCGTCACCTACGGCTTCCTCAAGGCCCTGCTCGACAACTGCAAAGGGCTCAGGCCTGACGGCCTCGTGGTGGCCTTCGACACAGCCGAGCCCACCTTCCGCCACGAGGCCGACGCGGCCTACAAGGCCCACCGCGACGAGGCGCCGGAGGAGTTCTTCCAGGATCTGGCCAACCTGCAGCAGATCCTGCGCGAGAGCCTCGACATCCCGCTGGCGATGGCGCCTGGCTACGAGGCCGACGACGTGCTGGGCACCCTGGCCAACCGGGCCGCCAGCGAGGGCTGGCGGGTGCGCATCCTCTCCGGCGACCGGGATCTGTTTCAGCTGGTCGACGACGGGCGCGACATCGCCGTGCTCTACATGGGCGGCGGCCCCTACGCCAAAAGCAGCGGCCCCACCGAGATGCGCCGTGAGGGGGTGATCGCCAAGCTGGGCGTCACGCCGGAAGAGGTGGTGGACCTCAAGGCCCTCACCGGTGACAGTTCCGACAACATCCCCGGCGTGAAGGGGGTGGGACCGAAAACCGCCATCAACCTGCTGGCCGCCTACACCCACGTGGATGGGATCTACGCGGCCCTGGAGGCCCTGGAGCAGGCCGGGCCCAAGGCCAAGGACCCCAAGGGCGTGCTGAAGGGAGCCCTGCTGCAGAAGCTGCGGGAGGGCAAGGACAACGCCTACCGCTCGCGCATGCTGGCCGAGATCCTGGTCGACATCCCCCTGCCCGAAGAGCCGCGGCTGGCGCTGGGCAGCGTGAACAGCGAAGCCCTGGCCGGCAGCCTGCAGGAGCTGGAGCTCCACTCCCTGGCGAAGCAGGTGGGCAAGTTTGCCGAGCTGTTCTCCGCAGCGGAGCCCGAACCCGCCGACAGCTCCAGCCCCGCGGGCGGCCCGCCGGCAGCAGCCGCCAGCGCTGATGTCACGCCGCCAGCGCCCGGCACCGCGCCGCCAGCGGCCATGCCCACACTGCAGCCGGAGCTGGTCACCACGCCCGCGGCGCTCGCGGCCCTGGTGGCCCGGCTGCTGGCCGCCACCGATCCGGCGGCACCGGTGGCCCTCGACACCGAGACCACCGCGCTCAATCCCTTCCAGGCCGAACTGGTGGGCATCGGCCTGGCCTGGGGTGAAGGGCCAGCGGATCTGGCTTACATCCCGATCGGCCACCACCCCCCAGCGGCTGAGGATCTGCTCAGCGATCCGCCACCCGCGCCCGCCCAGCTGCCCCTCGACGCGGTGCTCACGGCCCTGGCCCCGTGGCTGGCCAGCCCTGACCACCCCAAGACCCTGCAGAACGCCAAGTACGACAGACTGATCCTGCTGCGCCATGGCCTGGCCCTGGCGGGGGTGGTGATGGACACCCTGCTGGCCGATTACCTGCGCGATGCCAACGCCAGGCACGGCCTCGAGGAGCTGGCCGAGCGCAACTTCGGCTTCCGGCCCACCAGCTACGGCGAGCTCGTGCCCAAGGGGGCCAACTTCGCGGCGGTGCCGATCGCGGCCGCGGCCCTCTACTGCGGCATGGACGTGCACCTCACCCGGCGGCTGACGCCGCTGTTGCGCCAGCAGCTGGCGGCGCTGGGGCCCCGGCTGCCGCTGCTGCTGGAGCAGCTGGAGCTGCCGCTGGAGCCGGTGCTGGCGGCGATGGAGGCCACCGGCATCCGCATCGACACCGCCTACCTGGCCGAGCTCAGCACCGAGATGGCAGCCAACCTCCAGCGCCTGGAGGCCGACGCGAAGGCCGCCGCCGGCGTCGACTTCAACCTGGCCTCGCCCAAGCAGCTGGGCGAGCTGCTGTTCGACAGCCTCGGCCTGGATCGCAAGAAATCCAGACGCACCAAGACGGGCTGGAGCACCGATGCGGCCGTGCTGGAGAAGCTGGAGGCCGATCACCCGGTGGTGCCGCTGGTGCTGGAGCACCGCATCCTCAGCAAGCTGAAGAGCACCTACGTGGATGCGCTGCCGGCGCTGATGGAGCCGGAAACCGGCCGCGTGCACACGGATTTCAACCAGGCGGTCACGGCGACGGGGCGGCTGAGCAGCAGCAATCCCAACCTGCAGAACATCCCTGTGCGCACCGAGGCCTCGCGGCGCATCCGCAAGGCCTTCCTGCCCCAGGAGGGCTGGTCGCTGATCTCCGCCGACTACTCCCAGATCGAGCTCCGCATCCTGGCCCACCTCTCCGGCGAGGAGGCGTTGGTGGAGGCCTACCGCGCGGGCGATGACGTGCACGCCCTCACCGCCCGGCTGCTGCTCGACAAGGCCGAGGTGACGCCGGATGAGCGCCGCCTGGGCAAAACGATCAACTTCGGCGTGGTGTACGGCATGGGCGCCCAGCGCTTCGCCCGGGAGACGGGCGTCAGCCAGGCGGAGGCCAAGGAGTTCCTGAGCCGCTACAGGCAGCGCTACCCCAGGGTGTTCGCCTTCCTGGAGCTGCAGGAGCGGCTGGCCCTGAGCCAGGGCTACGTGGAAACGATCCTGGGCCGCAGGCGCCCCTTCGCCTTCGACCCGGCCGGCCTGGGCCGGCTGCGGGGCAAGGACCCGCTGGAGATCGACCTGGAGGTGGCCCGCCGCGGCGGCATGGAGGGCCAGCAGTTGCGGGCGGCGGCCAACGCGCCGATCCAGGGCTCCAGTGCCGACATCATCAAGCTGGCCATGGTGCAGCTGCATCGGCAGCTGCTGGAGGGCGGCCTGCCGGCCCGGCTGCTGCTGCAGGTGCACGACGAACTGGTGCTGGAGGCGGCACCGGAGGCCCTCGATGCGGTGCTGACCCTCACACGTGAAACCATGGAACGCGCTGTGGACCTGCGCGTGCCCCTGGTGGCCGAAACCGGCGTCGGTGCCAACTGGATGGACGCCAAATAGACGCCCAATCAGCGCCGTGCAGGAGCCAACCCCCATGACCCTCAAGCTCACCAACACCCTCAGCCGCCGCCTGGAGCCGTTCCAGCCGCTGGAGCCCGGCCGCGTGAGCATCTACTGCTGCGGCGTCACGGTCTACGACCTCTGCCACCTGGGCCACGCCCGCAGCTACATCAACTGGGACGTGCTGCGCCGTTACCTGATCTGGAGCGGCTATGCGGTCACGTTCGTGCAGAACTACACCGACATCGACGACAAGATCCTGGGCCGCGCCGCCGCCGAGGGCAGCTCGATGGAGGCGGTGAGCGAGCGCAACATCGAGGCCTTCGTGGCCGACATGGCCCGCCTCAACATCCTCCCGGCCGACCGCATGCCCCGGGCCACCCAATCGCTGGAGGCGATCCGCAGCCTGATCGCCGAGCTGGAGGCCAAGGGGGCGGCCTACTCCGCCGACGGCGATGTGTACTTCGCCGTGATGAAACACGCCGGCTACGGCAAGCTCTCCGGCCGCGACCTCACCGAGCAGCTGGAGGGCGCCAGCGGCCGCATCAGCAGCGAGGAGGAGGCCCGCAAGCAGCACCCCTTCGACTTCGCCCTCTGGAAGGGGGCCAAACCGGGTGAGCCCAGCTTTGCGTCGCCCTGGGGCCCCGGCCGGCCGGGCTGGCACATCGAGTGCTCGGCCATGGTGCGCGAGGAACTGGGCGACACGATCGACATCCACCTGGGCGGCGCCGATCTGGTGTTCCCGCACCACGAGAACGAGATCGCCCAGTCGGAGGCAGCCACGGGCCGGGAGCTGGCCCGCGTCTGGCTGCACAACGGCATGGTGAACGTGGGTGGCGAGAAGATGAGCAAATCACTCGGCAACTTCACCACCATCCGCGCCCTGCTGGATTCGGGCGTCTCGCCGATGACCCTGCGCCTGTTCGTGCTGCAGGCCCATTACCGCAAGCCGCTCGACTTCACCGCCGAGGCCCTGGAGGCCGCCGCCACCGGCTGGAGGGGCCTCAACGCCGCCCTCGGCCTGGCGGCGGGTGCCAGCGGCCCAGAGGGCGATGCCGGACCGATCACCCCGGCCCGCGCCGCCAGCGATGCCGCCAGCCTCCCCGCCGAGCTGGCCGCCGCCCGGGCACGCTTCGCCGCCGCCATGGACGACGACCTCAACACCTCGGCGGCCCTGGCGGTGCTGTTTGAGCTCGCCAGACCGCTGCGGGCCCTGGCCAACCGCCTGGAGCGCGGCGACCAGGCCGCCGCCGCTGAAGCCGCAGTGCCGGAACTGCGCCGCCAGGGAGGCCTGCTCCTGGAGCTGGCGGCCGTGCTGGGGCTCAAGCCCGAGGCGCAGGCGGCCCCAGCCGAAGCGGCCACCGGCGGCCCCACCCACACCGAGATCGAAGCACTGATTGAACAGCGCCGTGCCGCCAAGGCCGCCCGGGACTTCACGAGCGCCGACCGGATCCGCGACCAGCTCAAGGCCCAGGGCATCGAGCTGATCGACAGGCCGGGCGGCGTCACCGAGTGGCTGCGCAGCTGAAGGGCTGAGGTCCCGGGCAGCGGAGGGCGGTTCAGCTACCGGGCTTCTGCTGATCCCGCATCAGCCGTTCGATTCTGCGGATGCGCTCCAGGGTGGTGCTCCACACCTCCAGCTGAAAGCGGCGCTCGCCGTCGCCCTGCTCCACGGCCCCACGGCACTCCGCCACCAGGGCCTCGAGGTCGTCACCACGTTCGAAAGCGTCCCAGAGCTGGCGCTCCAGGCGAGCCCGCTCGATGAAATTCCAGCGCCGCATCCAAGGGGGCAGGGCCACCGCTTCGCTCGCTCCGAAGTGGAGCCAGCTTTGCAGAGCGGCCCTGGGGCTCAGCCCTGCAGCAGCGGGGTGATCACCCGTGGCAGATGCAGCAGCGACTGCACCAGCAGCACCCCCAGCACCGGCGTGGCCAGCCAGCGCAGCAGGCGGCGCAGCAGCACCGGCGTGGCGCCCTCCCAGCGGGGCTGGCCCCAGCCCACCAGCACGGCCAGCATCAGCCCGCCGAACAGCAGACCGCTCTCGCCAAACACGGTGTAGAGCACATCGATCCAGCGGCTGTCGCTGGCCGGCAGCAGACCCAGCAGCGTGATCACGGCCACGGCGGCAGCGGTGGCCCGCCGGCGCGACCAGCCGCGGCGGTCGATCAGGGCCGCCGTACCCACCTCCAGCAGCGACACGGCCGAGGTGAGCGCAGCGATCACCAGCACCCCGTAGAACAGCAAGGCCACCCATCGCCCCAGGGGACCGAGGCTGGCCATGCCCGTGGGAATCGCCACAAACAACGTGCCCACGGTGCTGTCGGAGAGGTTGGCCAGCAGGTTGAAGTGGGCCACCAGGGGAAAAGTGATCAACCCACCCACCAGCGCCACCGCCGTGTCGGCAGCGGCGATCGTGCCGGCCTGGCCCAGCAGCCCGCCGCGCCCCTCCGTGTAGGAGGCGTAGGTGATGATCGCCCCCACGCCGAGCGACAGCGAGAAGAAGGCGTGTCCGGCAGCGCTGGTGAGGGTGGGCCAGCGCAGCAGCTCCTGCAGATCCGGCTGCAGATAGAAGCGGTAGCCCTCCGCCGCCCCGCTCAGCCCCGCTGCCCAGATCGCCATCGCCACCAGCAGCCCGAACAGCAGCGGCATGCACCAGAGCGCCAGGCGCTCGATGCCGCCGCGCACCCCCAGGCCGATCACCCCAGCGGTGAGCAGCATGGCCAGCAGGTGGCCGGCGATCGCCAGCGGCCCCTGGCTGATCCCGCTGAAAAAGGCCGCGGGATCAGCCGGCAGGCCAACCAGCAGGGTCTGGCCGGCAGCGAGCAACGTCCAGCCCGTGACCACCGAATAGAAGGAGAGGATCACCAACGCGTTGAGGGTCATGGCGTAGCCGAGCCAGCGCCAACGCTCCCCGCCCACCTGAGCCAGCGCCACCACCGGACTCTCGCCGGTGCGGCGGCCGATCAGCAGCTCCACCACCAGCAGCGGCAGGCACACCAGCAGGATCACCGCCAGATACACCAGCACGAAGGCAGCGCCGCCGTTGGCCGAGGCCTTGTAGGGGAAGCCCCAGAGGTTGCCCAGCCCCACCGCACTGCCGATGGCGGCCAGCAGAAAGCCAGCCCGGGTGGCCCAGTGCTCCCGCCGGGATTCAGGGAGGCCCATGCAGCGTCATGACGGGTGATCCCAGTCTGGAAGAGCGCGCCAGCGCAGCAGCCGCCCGGTGATCGGATGCCGCAGGGCCAGCCCGGCCGCCTGCAGCCGCAGCCCTGGCACAGCGGCAGGGTGGGCCTGGCCAACCTCCGCACCGGCGCCGTAGAGGGGATCCCCCAGCACGGGATGCCCCAGCCAGGCCAGGTGCACCCGCAGCTGGTGGGAGCGGCCCGTGAGCGGCTGCAGCAGCAGGGTGCTGGTGGGGAACAGCTGGACCTGGGCACCCACACCGGCAGGATCCAGCCGCCGCCAACGGGTGAGGGCGGACTTGCCGCCGCTGGCCACCGGCACCACCCCATAGCGGGGCGGCCGGGTGGCGATCCGGGCCAGCGGCTGCGCGATCACGCCACCCCGGGCCGCCGGCACCCCCCGCACCTGGGCCAGATAGGTCTTGCGCACCCGCCGCTCAGCGAAGGCAGCGCTCAGCAGCCGGTGGGTCTCGGCGTCGCGGGCCACCAGGATCAGGCCGGCGGTGTCGCGATCGAGGCGGTGCACCAGCCGGGCCTGCGGCCAGCGCCGCTGCACGCGGGTGATCAGGGAGTCGGCCAGCTCGGGCCCCCGGCCCGGCTGGCAGAGCAGGCCGGCGGGCTTGCACAGCACCAGCAGCCAGGGATCCGCAAACAGCAGCGGCGGTAACTCCAGGCAGGGCATGGCGATCCGAGCCCGCGGCGACTGGCGGCATGCTGCCGCGCCCGCTGGGGCCAGAGGGCGCGCCCGCCGGTGGGAGACTGGCGGCCGCCGTTCGCCGAACCAGCCGTGAAAGCCCTCTCCGTGCTCGGCTCCACCGGTTCGATCGGCACCCAGACCCTGGAGCTGGCTGAGGAATTCCCGGATCGCTTCCGCGTGGTGGCCCTCACGGCCGGCAACAACCTCAACCTGCTGATCGAGCAGGTCATCCGTCATGCCCCCGAGGTGGTGGCCCTCGCCGACCCGGCGCGCCTGCCGGAGCTGAAGGAGCGGCTGAATGCGCTCGAGCCCAGCGCCCGCCCGGCCCGGCTGCCCGAGCTGCTGGCGGGCAACGAAGGCCTCGAAGCCGCCGCTGCCTGGCCCACGGCCGACCTGGTGGTGACGGGCATCGTCGGCTGCGCCGGCCTGCTGCCCACCCTGGCGG
>JBEDAU010000048.1:0-8294 GCA_041177605.1 Cyanobacteriota bacterium
GGCAGTGGGGAACAGGAGCAGACCCGACCACCCGACAAAAACGAAACGGTCGCGCTTGAGCCAGTCATCGAGGACGTCGAACCATCCCCGCTGCGGCGCGCGCCCTACAGCGATCGTCATGAGAGGCGGGCTTCATGAAGCGTTACAGACGAATCCTACGGGGCGGGGACCCGAACTGCGTGAGCCGCCCAGCTTGATGAGTACAAGCACTCACCCCCACAGGCGGCGGTGCCACCATTGGCCAGAGTGGCCTCACTGCCGAGCCTTCCATGTACGTCGTCGAGCTGTCCCTGAAGCTGAGCCCCATGCCCGTGGCCGTGCAGCGCAAGGAGCTGGCCGATGCCCAGGCCCTCTACGCCAGCGTGCAGCAGGCCCTGGAAGGCCAGGGCCCGCGGGTGCTGGAGCTCAGCTGTGAAAAGGAGCCCGAAAAGAAGGTGAGCCTGCTGACCAGTGAACTGGTGGCCGTGCAGATCTATGAGAAGTCAGCCATGGGCAGTGGCGGCAAGCGCCCCGGCTTCAGCTTCGACAGCTGACAGTTTGACCACGCGACCACCGCTGCGCTGCCAGGGACTGCGTTTTCACTGGCCAAGCGGGGCTCCGGCCCTCTCTGGCTGCAGCTTGGAGCTGCCCCGCCCAGGCCTGTGGATGCTGGTGGGCAGCAATGGCAGTGGCAAGAGCACCCTGCTGCGCCTGATCGCCGGCCTGCTCGACCCCCAGGCCGGCAGCATCGAGCTGGCGGGGCGGGCTGCCCTGGTCTTTCAGAATCCCGACCACCAGCTGCTGCTGCCGAGCTGCAGCAGTGATCTGCTGCTGGGGCTGCCTGCGGGGCTCGCTGAACAGGATCGGCAGCGGCGGGTGACCACCGCGCTCGAACAGGTGGGCCTGGCCGGCCTGTTGCCACGCCCGGTGCACACCCTCAGCGGCGGCCAGAAGCAGCGACTGGCGATCGCCGGCACCCTGGCCAGCGGGGCCGACCTGTTGCTCCTGGATGAACCCACGGCCCTGCTGGACCCAGCCAGCCAGCGGGACACCCTCGCGTTGGTGTGGGACCTCTGTCATCGGGCCGCGCGACCGCTCACCGCCCTGTGGATCACCCATCGGCTGGCGGAGCTCGAGCGCTGTGATGGCGCCGCCCTGATGGAACACGGACGCGTCGGCCCCTGGCGGACAGGTCCGGCCATGGCTGCCCAGCTGCAGCGCTTGCGGGGAGGCAGGGTGGAGGGGTAAGTTCTTGCAGCGCCGGGCTTTCCAGCCCAGACACCCGTTCCTCGGTAGCTCAGCGGTAGAGCGGTCGGCTGTTAACCGATTGGTCGCAGGTTCGAATCCCGCCCGGGGAGTCTCAAGCGCAATGGACCCTGGCCTTGCCAGGGTTTTTTTATTGGCTCCTCATGGTCACAACAGGCTCCCATCTGCAACAAAGAAAACCGAAGACAACCTGAAGATCCCACCACGGCGGCGGGCGTCTGCCTGGTGACAATCGGCGCCAGCACAGGGAAGTGGCCGCCGATTCCCATCCAGCCCGGGCCAAGGCCCCCCTCGCGGCGATGTCCAGCCCCTGACCAGTCGCAACAATGGGGAGGCTTCGAGGGGAACCCATCGGCGCGCTGTTCCCGCCAACACGTTCCCGCCAACACCTGGCCACCGGTTGGCGGCCTGCCTCCCTGTTTCGCTGCTGAGCGCGATGAAACCCTGCATCCTGCTGATCGAAGATGACAGCGACATGCGCGATCTGGTGGCGGGCCACCTGGAACACGGCGGTTTTGACGTGCATCGCGCCGAGGACGGCATCAAGGGTCAGGCCCTGGCGCTGCAATACACGCCGGATCTGATCCTGCTGGATCTGATGCTGCCGAAGGTGGATGGACTCACCCTCTGTCAGCGGCTGCGGCGCGACGAGCGCACTGCCAAGATTCCGATCCTGATGCTCACGGCCCTGGGCAGCATCAAGGACAAGGTGAGCGGCTTCAACTCCGGAGCCGACGACTACCTGGCCAAACCCTTCGATCTGGAGGAGCTGATGGTGCGGGTGAAGGCCCTGCTGCGCCGCAGTGAAAGGGCTCCCCTCTCCGCCAAACACAGCGAGATCCTCAGCTACGGCTGCCTCACCCTGGTGCCGGAGCGGTTCGAGGCCATCTGGTTCGACCAGCCGGTGCGCCTCACCCACCTTGAATTCGAGCTGCTGCACTGTCTGCTGCAACGCCACGGCCAGACCGTGTCGCCGTCGCTGATCCTCAAGGAAGTCTGGGGCTACGAGCCCGACGACGACATCGAGACGATCCGGGTGCACGTGCGCCACCTGCGCACCAAGCTGGAGCCGGACCCGCGCAAACCCCGGTTCATCAAAACGGTGTACGGAGCCGGTTACTGCCTGGAACTCCCCAATGAGGAGCAGCTGGCCGACCTGATTCCCCTGATTGATGAGGCCCGCCAGACGCGGGCCAGCTGAGCCTCAGGCCTACCGAACTCAGCCTGCCAGCTCCAGCAGCGCCACCTCCCAGGCCAGGCGGGGCTGCACATAGGCCCGCAGGTGGCTCCGCAGCCGCTCCAGCCGCTGCAGCTGATCCGGCCGGCGATGGCGGTTCCAGAGGGTCTGCTGCCACCACTGCAGCAGCCAGAGCTGCTGCTCCCCATCCAGGGCCTCACTCAGGTCTCGGGCCAGATCCAGGGCCTGGAGGGGCTCAGCGCAACCCGGCAGCCGCTGCAGCCGCTCCGCCAACCCCTCCGGCAGGGCCTGCCACTGGCGCCGCAGCTCCAGCAAGGCACCGGGAGAACCTGCCGCCAGCTGGACCAATTCGGGGGGGTCCCCGCTGGCAGACGCCGCCGCATCAGCGGGATCGGCCGCATGGGCCGCCAGCACAGCCTGCAGCTGCTGCCCATCCAGTCGACCGAACGGAATGTGCTGACAGCGCGAGCGGATCGTGCTCAGCAGCAGGTCTGGGGAGGTGGCCACCAGGATCAGCAGCCCCTGGCCGGGCTCCTCGAGGGTTTTGAGCAGGGCGTTGGCGGCGGCCTCCGCCATCGCCTCGGCGCCATCGAGCACCACCAGGCAACCCGGAGCTTCCACCGGCCGCCGGGCCAGAAACCGCGACACCTCCCGGATCTGCTCCAGCCGCATCTGGGGCGCCGCCCGGCGACTCACCCCAGCCGCCTCGGCCTGGGACAGGGGCACCAGCTGGCCCTTCTCGGAATAGGTGGGCTCCAGCCAGAGCAGGTCGGGGTGGTTGCCCTCCTGCAACCGCCGCCGCACCAGCGGGTCGCCAGTGGGACCCGCCAGCACCCCCTCCAGAAACCGCAGGGCCGCCAGACGCCGGCCCACCCCGTGGGGCCCGGCAAACAGATAGGCCGGCGCCAGCCGCCGCTGCTGCAGGGCGGCCCCCAACAGGGCCCGGGCCTGGCCATGGCCCACCAGATCAGCGAACAGATCGCCGTCAGCCGTGGCGACGGCCGGGGATGGGCTCATGGTGAGAGCGGTCGAGCAGCCAGCCGATCCTCCAGGGCCAGCCGGCAGGCCCCTTCCACCTGCTCGGGGCTGGCACTGGCATCGATCCGCTGCCAGCCGCGAACGGCGGCCATGGCGGCAAAGCCCGCAGCGATCCGCTCCAGGAAGGCAGCGCCACCGCCCTCGATGCGGTCGGGGGGCCGATCACCGCGGCGCCGCAGGGCCGCGGCCAGGGGGAGATCCAGCCAGAGGGTGAGATCGGGCTGCAGGCCGGCGGTGGCGATCGCCTCCAGCTGATCGATCAGCCCCAGATCCAGCCCACGGCCGTAGCCCTGGTAGGCGGCGGTGGAGCCGGCAAAACGGTCGCTCAGCACCCAGTGGCCTGCCGCCAGGGCTGGCCGGATCACCTGCTCCACATGCTGGGCCCGATCGGCGGCGTAGAGCAGCAGCTCGGCGGTGCTCAGGGGGGCGGCGCCGGCGGGCGGATGCAGGAGCAATTGGCGCAGGGTCTGGCCCAGGACGGTGCCACCGGGCTCCCGGGTGAGCACCACCTGTGCTCCGGAAGGCAGCAGCCCACTGCCAGGCAGCCACGCGGCCAGCCGCTGCACCTGGGTGCTCTTGCCGCAGCCATCGATGCCCTCAAGCACCACGAACAGGCCTTGGCGGATCAGGACCTCAGCCACGGCGGAGCAGCAGGGCGTTGAGCACCACGGTGATCGAGCTCAGGGCCATCAGCAGGGCGGCCAGCGGCGGGGTGAGCAGCAGGCCGAATCCAGGCAAAAGCACGCCGGCGGCGATCGGCAACACGATCAGGTTGTAGCCGAAGGCCCAGGCCAGGTTCTGGCGCACCTTGGCCATGGTGTTGTGGGCCAACCTCAGAGCCAGGGCAATCCCCTCCAGCCGCTCACCCATCACCACCAGGGCAGCGGTGTCCTGGGCGATCTGGGTGCCGGTGCCCACGGCGATGCCCAGGTCGGCCGCCGCCAGGGCCGGGGCGTCGTTGATGCCATCGCCCACCATCGCCACAGGGCCGGCGGCTCGGGCGGCCAGAATCCGCTCCAGCTTCTGCTCGGGCCGCAGCTCCCAGGCGAGCTCCCCGGGCTGGAAGCCCAGGGCGGCGCCGAGCTGCTGCACCGGCAGGCGGCGGTCGCCGCTGAGCAACCCCAGCCGCAGCCCCTGCCGCCTCAGGCTGGCCACCAGGGCCGCCCCATCGGGCCTGGCGGCATCCTGCACCGCCACCAGGCCCAGCAACACTCCGCCCCGGGCCACCGCCAGCACCGAGGCGCCCTGGCCCTCGAGCTCCTGCTGCCGCTGCTGCCAGAGCGGATCTACGGGCTCCATCACCCAGCCCAGGCGGCCCACCCGCACCGGCTCCGCCTCGATCACACCGGCCACGCCATCGCCCCCGGCCGCACGGGCCTGCTGCACCGGCAACAGCGCCAGGCCGCGCCGCTGGGCCTCCTGCAGCAGGGCATAGGCCAGGGGATGGCGGCTGCTGGTCTCGAGACTGGCCGCCACCTGAACCAGCGTCTCGGCCGACACCCCAGCGGCGGGCTCCAGGGCCGCCACCAGCGGCCGGCCACGGGTGAGGGTGCCGGTCTTGTCGAACAACACCGTGTGCAGCCGGGCGGCCATCTCGATCGCATCACCGCCGCGGAACAGCAGGCCATTGCGGGCGGCGAGGCCCGAGCCCACGGTGAGCGCCGTCGGCGTGGCCAGCCCCAGGGCACAGGGGCAGGCCACCACCAGCACGGCGATCGCCAGCTGCAGCGCCAGGCCCAGCGGCGTGTCAGCCCCCGCCCCGAGCATGCTGTGGCCGCCGTGGCCGCCGGCCTGGTGGTGCAGCTCCAGCACCTGGGGCCAGAGGCGGGCGCCCCACCGCCACCAGAACAGAAAGGTGGCCAGCGCCAGAGCCAGCACCACCAGGGTGAAGCGGCCCGCCACCCGGTCGGTGAGTCCCTGGATCGGCGCCTTCCGCGCCTGGGCCTGCTCCACCAGGTGAATGATCCGCGCCACGGCGCTCTCCGCCCCGCTACGCCGGACCTCCAGCACCAGCGGCGCCTCCAGATTGAGGCTGCCGGCGGCCAGCTCAAGGCCCGGAGCGGCCTGCAGCGGCAGCGGTTCCCCGGTGAGCCCGGACACATCCACCGCCGAGGCGCCCTCCAGCACCAGCCCATCCACCGGGACCCGATCCCCGGGCAGCAGCTGCAGCCGGTCCCCCGGACGCAGCCCGCCGACCCGCACCTGGCGTGGCGGTCCTTCACCCAGCAGCAGCAGGGCGGTTTCGGGCTGGAGCTCGGCCAGCTGCTCCAGGGCCCGGCCGGTACGGAAGCGGGCCCGCTCTTCCAGAAAGCGGCCCAGCAGCACAAAGCCCAGCAGCAGCACCGGCTCGTTGAAGAAGCAGGGCCAGCCGCTGGCCGGCCAGAGCAGCCCCACCAGGCTGGCCAGGTAGGCACTGGCCATGCCCAGGCCCACCAGGGTGTCCATGCTCGGCATCCCCGCCAGGGCCGCCTGGGCCCCCTTCCAGAGGATCGGTCGGCCCGGGCCGAGCAGGGCGGCGGTGGCCACCAGGCCATGGAACCACTCGGCCGTGAACACCAGCTCCCCCGGGCCGCGCCAGAGGGTGGGATCCACCAGGCCGATGTGGCCCAGGCTGGACACCAGCAGCAGCAGCAGGGCAACGACGAGCTGGCGCCATTGCTGCCACCAGCTGCGGTGCTGCAACCGCTCGCGTCGGCTGAGCACGGGCGCCTCGGCGCTGCGGGGCCGGGCCTGGAAGCCCAGGGCCGCCAGCGCCTCCTGCAGGGGCGCACTGCGCTGCTCCGGTGGCTGCTGGGCCATCGCGGGCTCCAGCTCCACCCAGGCGGTGCGGGTGAGCAGATTCACGCTGGCCTGACGCACCCCGGGCTGCGCTAGCAGCCGCTGCTCCACGGCCCGCACACAGCCACCACACTTCATGCCCTCGATCTCCAGCAGGAGGGGCTCGAGCGCCGGGGTGTCTGGCGTGGGGGTGACGGCCATGGCGCTCACCCTAGGGAGATCCGTCAGGATGGTCCCACCCCTGATCAGCGTTTCGCTGCCCCGCGCCGGTGCCCCGCTCCCAACGCAACGACAACTTCATCGACAAGAGCTTCACGGTGATGGCGGACCTGATCCTCAAGGTGCTGCCCACCAACCGGCGCGCCAAGGAGGCCTTCGCCTACTACCGCGACGGCATGAGCGCCCAGGCGGACGGGGAATACGCCGAGGCGCTGGAGAACTACGAAGAGGCCCTGCGGCTGGAGGACGACCCCAACGACAAGGCTTTCATCCTCTACAACATGGCGCTGGTGTTCGCCTCCAATGGTGAACATGCCAAGGCCCTCGATTACTACGGCCAGGCCCTGGAGCTCAACAGCAAGATGCCCCAGGCCCTCAACAACATGGCGGTGATTCACCACCACCTGGGCTCGATCGCTGAGGAGCAGGGCGACGCCGACGAAGCCGACCGGCAGTACGACCAGGCCGCCGACTTCTGGAGCAAGGCGATCCGGCTCGCCCCCAACAACTACATCGAGGCCCAGAACTGGCTCAAGACCAGCGGCAGAGGCAGCGTCGACGTCTATTTCTGAACGGCATGGGCCCGGATGGCTGCAGGGCCCACCGGGCGGCAAAGCGGTTCCCTCAGCTCCGGTCGTCCGCAGGGTTGACACCCAGGGCCGCCACCAGGGCAGCCGCCACCGTGCCGGCTTCCAGCAGCTCCAGCCCCAGGCCTCCAACCACCTGGGCCAGACCCGACCCCCTGGGCACCACAGCCCGGCTGAACCCCAGCCGGGCCGCCTCCTGCAAGCGCAGTTCCAGCTGGCCCACCGGCCGCAACTGGCCGCCCAGCCCCAGCTCACCCACCAGCACCGTGCCGGGCGGCAGGGTGAGATCGCGGTAGCTGGCCACCACCGCCGCGGCCACCCCCAGATCGGCCGCGGGCTCCTCCACCTCCAGGCCTCCGGCCACGGCCAGATAACAGTCGAAGCGCGAGAGGGGCAGGCCCAGGTGCTTCTCCAGCACCGCCAGGATCTGGTGCAGGCGGTTCACGGCGATGCCGGTGGCGCTGCGGCGGGGGCTGGCATAGCTGGTGGTGCTCACCAGGGCCTGCAGCTCCACCACCAGCGGGCGGGTGCCCTCACAGGCCACGATCGTGCCGGTGCCGCTGCTGGGTTCATGGCCGCCCAGGAACAGTTCGCTGGGGTTGCTCACTTCCGCCAGGCCCCGATCACGCATCTCGAACACCCCCAGCTCATGGGTGGCCCCGAAGCGGTTCTTCACCGCCCGCAGCAGCCGGTGGCTGGCGAAGCGATCGCCCTCGAAGGTGAGCACCGCATCCACCAGGTGCTCGAGCACCTTGGGGCCAGCAAGCATCCCCTCCTTGGTCACGTGGCCCACCAGCAGCAGGGCCGTGTCCTGGCGCTTGGCGATGCGGGCCAGGGCGGCGGCGCACTCCCGCACCTGGGCCACCGAGCCCGGGGCACTGGCCAGCTCGGCGTCGTGCAGGGCCTGGATGCTGTCGATGATCGCCACCGCCGGCCGCAGCGCCTCCAGCTCCTGCAGCACCAGCTCCAGGTCGGTCTCGGCCAGCAGCTGGAAGTCGCCCGCTGCCACCCCAGCCGCCGCGGCGGCGCCGACGGACTCCTCCATGTTGGCGAGGCGCCGCCAGCGCAGCTTGACCTGCTGGGCCGATTCCTCGGCGCTCACGTAGAGCACGGAGGCACGGCCCGCCATGGCCCGGGCGCTCTGCAGCAGCAGGGTGCTCTTGCCGATGCCCGGATCCCCCCCGAGCAGCACCAGCGAACCCGGCACCAGGCCGCCCCCCAGCACCCGA
>JBEDAU010000049.1:0-9339 GCA_041177605.1 Cyanobacteriota bacterium
CGGCCAGGGGGATCCGCTCTGCATGGTGGGCGACTTCAACATCGCCCCCGAAGCCCGCGACATCCACGATCCCGAGCGCCTCACCGGCGGGATCATGGCCAGTGATGCTGAGCGTGCCGCCCTGCAGGCTGCCCTGGGCGAACGGCTTACCGACGTGTTCCGGGTGTTCGAGCCCGGCAGCGGCCACTGGAGCTGGTGGGACTATCGAACCGGCGCCTGGGACAACGACCGGGGCTGGCGGATCGACCACATCTACCTTTCCGACGACCTGTTGCCCTGTGCCACCGGCTGTCTGATCCACAGGGCCCCCCGGGGCAACCCCCAGCCCAGCGACCATGCCCCGGTGGTCGTGAACCTGGCCTGGCCCCCCGAGGAGGACAGCGAGGCGGAGCCAGCCTGGGATTGATCGGTCTGGGGCTGCTGCCGGGCTGATCCCGCACCGGCGGGCTCAGAACACCGGCACGGCCGCCAGCGCCTCGGAGGCACTGCGCTGGCGGCCCGACTCGCCGCAGCTGCGCGGGGTGGGGAAGATCTTGCCGGGATTGGCCAGGCCGTGCGGGTCGAACGCCCTGCGCACCAGCTGCATGGTGGCCAGGTCGTCGGGCGCGAACATCCAGTCGAGATAGCAGCGCTTGTCGTTGCCGACGCCGTGCTCGCCGGTGATGCTCCCCCCGGCTTCGATGCAGAGCCGCAGGATGTCAGCCCCGAGCTGCTGCACCCGATCGGTGACCCCGGGCTGATCGGCCCGATAGAGAATCAGGGGGTGCAGGTTGCCGTCGCCGGCGTGGAAGACATTGGCGACCGGCAGCTCGTAGCGGCGGCTCAGCTGCTCGATTGCCGCCAGCACCGCTGGCAGGGTGCTGCGGGGCACCACTCCGTCCTGCACGTAATAGGTGGGGGTGATGCGTCCCACTGCGGCAAAGGCGCTCTTGCGCCCCTTCCAGAGCAGCGCCCGGTCGGCCTCGTCGCTGGCGCAGCGGATGGTGCGGGCCCCCGCCTGGCGGCAGAGCTCTCCGGCCAGCTCCACGGCGGCGGCCACTTCCCGCTCCTGGCCGTCGAGCTCGATCAACAGCACCGCCGCCGCGTCCCGGGGGTACTCGTCGCGGCCGAACAGGTCGTCCACGGCATTCACCGTGAAGTTGTCCATGATCTCCATCCCGGCGGGCAGCACGCCGGCTGCGGTGACCAGCCGCACCGCCTCCCCGGCGGCCTCCATGGCGGTGAAGTCGGCCAGCAGCACCGCCACGCTCTGGGGTGCCCGCAGCAGCCGCAGGGTGATGGCGGTGGCGATCCCCAGGGTGCCCTCGCTGCCGATGAATACGCCGCGCAGGTCGAGCTCGGGCGACTCGGCCAGGCCACTGCCCAGCTGGGTGATGGTGCCGTCGGGGAGCACCACCTCCAGGCCCAGCACGTGGTTGCTGGTGACGCCGTACTTGAGGCAGTGCACGCCACCGGAGTTTTCGGCCACGTTGCCGCCGATCGAGCACACCACCTGGCTGGAGGGGTCGGGGGCGTAGTAGAGGCCCTCGCCGGCCACGGCCCGGGTCACCCAGCTGTTGATCACGCCCGGCTGCACCACCACCTGGCGATTGGCCAGGTCGAGGGAGAGGATCGAGCGCATCCGGCTGGTGGCGATCACCAGGGCCTCGGCTTCGGCCACGGCGCCGCCGGAGAGGCCGGTGCCGCTGCCGCGGGCCACGAAGGGCACCCCCTCCCGATGGCAGAGCCGCACCACATCGGCCACCTGGGCCGTGGTCTCGGGCAGCACCACCAGGGGGGGCTGGTGACGGTGCAGGGTGAGGCCGTCGCAGTCGTAGGCCAGCAGTTCCTGACGGGCGGCCACCACGGCACGAGGCGGCAGCAGACCCCGCAACTGGCGTTCCAGCCCGTGCCAGTCGATGCCCAAGAGCCGCAGTGCAACACGGCGAACTTACCGAGAACGGGTTCGTTGACCGCGAATTGGCCGCCGTTGGGTCAGGATGGTGTGCGCTTTTTCGGCGGATTCAGCCTTGACGTCGGCTCCCGTTGCAGCACCAGCCTTGAACACCACCCGCTCCCAGGCGATCTTCAGCGCCGCCCAGTCCCTGATGCCGGGCGGGGTGAGCTCGCCGGTGCGGGCGTTCCGCTCGGTGGGGGGCAACCCGATCGTGTTTGACCGGGTGAAGGGTGCCTACGCCTGGGATGTGGATGGCAACCGCTACATCGATTACATCGGCAGCTGGGGCCCCGCCATCTGCGGCCATGCCCACCCCGAGGTGATTGCCGCCCTGCATGAGGCGCTCGACAAGGGCACCAGTTTCGGCGCCCCCTGCGAGCTCGAGAACCGGCTGGCCGAGCTGGTGATCGCGGCGGTGCCCTCGGTGGAGATGGTGCGCTTCGTGAACAGCGGCACCGAGGCCTGCATGTCGGTGCTGCGGCTGATGCGCGCCTTCACCGGCCGCGAAAAGATCATCAAGTTCGAGGGCTGTTACCACGGCCATGCCGACATGTTCCTGGTGAAGGCCGGCTCCGGGGTGGCCACCCTGGGCCTGCCGGATTCCCCGGGCGTGCCGCGCACCACCGCCGCCAGCACGCTCACGGCCCCCTACAACGACCTCGAGGCCGTCAAACAGCTGTTCGCCGAGAACCCGGGTGAGATCGCCGGTGTGATCCTCGAGCCGGTGGTGGGCAATGCGGGCTTCATTCCGCCGGTGCCCGGGTTCCTGGAGGGGATCCGCGAACTCACCAAGGAACACGGCGCCCTGCTGGTGTTCGACGAGGTGATGACCGGCTTCCGGATCAGCTACGGCGGCGCCCAGGCCCGCTTCGGCATCACCCCCGACCTCACCACGATGGGCAAGGTGATCGGTGGCGGCCTGCCCGTGGGGGCCTACGGCGGCCGGGCCGACATCATGGCCATGGTGGCCCCGGCCGGCCCGATGTATCAGGCGGGTACCCTCAGCGGCAATCCGCTGGCCATGACCGCCGGCATCAAGACCCTGGAGCTGCTCCGCCAGCCCGGCACCTACGAGCGGCTGGAGGCCACCACCAAACGCCTGGTCGGCGGCATCCTCGAGGCTGGCAAGGCTGCGGGCCTGCCGATCACCGGCGGCTCGATCAGCGCCATGTTCGGCTTCTTTCTCTGCGAGGGCCCGGTGCGCAACTTCGAGGAGGCCAAGGCGGCCGACACCGTGCGCTTCGGCAGGCTGCACCGCGCCATGCTGGAGCGCGGCGTCTACCTGGCCCCCAGCGCCTTCGAAGCCGGCTTCACCTCCCTGGCCCACAGCGAGGAGGACATCGACGCCACCATCGCCGCCTTCCGCGAGTGTTTCGCGGCGGTGGCCTGAGCGGGAGCGCCACAGTGCAGCGCCGGGGCCTGCTCAAGGCGGCGGCGGTTGCCGCCACGGCTGCCGGTGCCGGCAGCCTGCTGTCGGCCTGCCGCATCCGCCGGGCCGATGGGGCAGCCGTGGCCAGTCTGCCGCCGGTGCGCTGGCGGATGGCCACCAGCTGGCCCCATTCGCTCGACACGATCTACGGCGGGGCTGAGACGATCAGCCAGCGGGTCAAGGCCCTCTCGGGGGGGCGCTTCCTGATCCAGCCCTTCGCCGCCGGTGAACTGGTGCCAGGACTGGAGGTGCTGGATGCGGTGCAGAACGGTTCGGTGGAGTGCGGCCACACGGCCAGCTACTACTACCTGGGCAAGAACCCCGCCCTGGCCTTCGGCACGGCCGTGCCCTTCGGCCTCACGGCCCAGCAACAGAACGCCTGGCTCTATGCCGGGGGCGGGCTGGAGGCCATCAATCGCCTGTACGCCGACTTCGGCGTGATCAGCTTCCCCGCCGGCAACACCGGTGCCCAGATGGGCGGCTGGTTCAAGCGCCAGCTCGACGGCCTGGCCTCCCTGCGGGGCCTGAAGATGCGGATCCCGGGGCTCGGCGGCAAGGTGATGGCCGAGCTGGGCGTGAACGTGCAGGTGCTGCCCGGCGGCGAGATCTACCTGGCCCTCGATCGCGGCGCCATCGACGCCGCCGAATGGACCGGCCCCTACGACGACGAGAAGCTGGGGCTGGCCCGGGCGGCACGCTTTTACTACTACCCGGGCTGGTGGGAGCCGGGACCCACCCTCACGGCCCTGGTCAACCGGCAGGCCTGGCAGCGGCTGCCCCAGGAGTACCGGGCCATGTTCGCCACGGCCTGCATGGAGGCCAACCTCAGCATGCTCAGCCGCTACGACAGCCTCAACGGCGAAGCCCTGCAGCGGCTGCAGCAGGGAGGCACCCAGCTGGAGTACTACGGCGAGACGATCCTGGCAGCGGCGCGGCAGGCCAGCGACCAGCTGTTCGCCGATACCGCCCGCGGCGACGCCGGCTTCCGGGCCATCCATGCCGAGTGGCGGGCGTTTCGCGATCAGGTGCAGGCCTGGAACCGCATCAACGAGCTGCCCTACGCCAACTTCAGCTTCGCCCGGCCGCGCCCATGAATCCCCGCCAGGCCTGGCTGGAGCGGCTACCCGGTCGCATCGACGCCCTCAACCGGCTCGCCGGCCGGCTGGGTGCACTGGCGATCCTGCTGATGCTGGCCCTGGGGGTGTGGAATGTGATCGGTCGCTACCTGGGCCTGGCCCTGGGGCTGAACCTCAGTTCCAACGCCCTGATCGAGGCCCAGTGGCTGCTGTTCTCGCTGGCCTTCCTGCTGGGGATGGGCACGACGCTGCAGCGCGACGGCCACGTGCGCATCGATGTGCTGAGCTGCCACTGGAGCGAGCGGCGGCGGCGGCGGCTGGAGGGCCTGGGGGCGACCCTGCTGCTGCTGCCCTTCGCCCTGATGGTGTTGGTGCTGGCCCTGGAACCGGCCCTTGAGGCCTGGCGGATTCAGGAGGCCTCGCCTGATCCCGGCGGCCTGCCGCGCTGGTGGGCCAAGGCCCTGGTGCCGCTGGGTTTCGCCCTGCTGAGCCTGCAGGGGCTGGCCAGTGCGCTGCGGGCCGGCCGCCGCCGCGACGGGGAGCCCTGAGGACGCCATGGAACTCGAGGCCTTCGGCTATGTGATCACGGTGCTGCCCGGCGATGTGCTCGGCCCGGCCATGGCTCTGGCACTGGTGGCGGCGCTGCTCAGCGGCTACCCGGTGGCCTTCGGCCTGGGCGGTGTGGCGGTGCTGTTTGCCCTGGTGGGCATGGCCCTGGGGGTGATCGAGCCGGCCTTTCTCAACGCCCTGCCCCAGCGGATCTACGGCATCATGAGCAACTTCACGTTGCTGGCGATCCCGGCGTTCGTGTTCATGGGCGGGATGCTGGAGAAGTCCGGCATCGCCGAGCGGCTGCTGGTGGCGATGGGCCAGCTGCTGGGCCGGGTTCGCGGCGGCCTGGCGCTGGCCGTGGTGCTGGTGGGAGCCCTGCTGGCAGCGACGACCGGTGTGGTGGCGGCCACGGTCACCACCATGGGGCTGATTTCCCTGCCGGTGATGCTGCGGGCCGGCTATGACCGGGCCCTGGCCAGCGGTGTGATCGCCGCCTCCGGCACGCTCGGCCAGATCATCCCCCCCAGCATCGTGCTGGTGGTGCTGGGCGATCAGCTGGGCGTCTCGGTGGGTGACCTGTTCATGGGCTCCCTGATTCCCGGGCTGCTGATGGCGGGGGCTTTCGCCGTCTACGTGGTGGTGGTGAGCACCCTGAAGCCCCAGCTGGCCCCGCCCCTGCGCGGCGACCTGGCCGCTGCCGATGCAGACCAGCCCGATCAGCTCACGCCGCCTGAGCTAGCGCGGGTGCTGCTGCCCCCCCTCGCCCTGATCCTGCTGGTGCTGGGCAGCATCTTCTGGGGCATCGCCACCCCCACCGAGGCCGGCTCCCTGGGGGCCGTGGGTGCCATGGTGCTGGCGGCCCTCGATCGGGGCCTGAGCCGGCGGGCCCTGGCGGAGGTGAGCGGCGACACCCTGCGCACCACGGCGATGGTGCTGGCGATCCTGATCGGCTCCACCGCCTTCAGCCTGGTGTTTCGCGGGGTGGGTGGCGATCAGCTGATCAGCGACCTGCTGCTGAATCTGCCGGGCGGTCAGGTGGGCTTCCTGGTGGTGAGCATGGCGGTGATCTTCCTGCTGGGCTTCTTCATCGACTTCTTTGAGATCGCCTTCATCGTGCTGCCGTTGCTGCTGCCAAGCGCCCGCACCCTGCTGGGGCCCGAGGCCCTGCTCTGGTTCGGGGTGGTGATCGGCACCAACCTGCAGACCTCTTTCCTCACGCCACCCTTCGGCTTTGCCCTCTTCTATCTGCGCGGCGTGGCACCACCCGAGCTCACCACCAGCACGATCTACCGCGGCGCCTGGCCCTTCATCGCCGTGCAGCTGGCGGTGCTGCTGCTGGTGATCCTCTGCCCGCCGCTGGTCACCTGGCTGCCGTCGCTGATGGGCAGCAGCTGACGACAACCAGGTGCCTGCAGATCAGCTGGCCGGGTAGACCAGCTCGGCGACCGCCGCCCCGAGGGCCACACCGAAGGCATGGTCGGCCCGATAGTGGATGCCGGCCCACATGCGGGCAAGGCCGGAGTTGTCGGCCAGGTTGTCGAGCTCTGCAGCGTCGTCGGGGAAGAACCGCTTCAGGATGGCCGCGGTGGCACCGCCCACGGTGCTGTGACCGGAGGGATAAGAGGGATGGCGCGGCACGCCCGCGTAGCCGTTGGGGTTGGTGATCGGCGAGCCGCTCGGGTCGTGGGCGTAGAGCACGGTGAGGGCGCTGCGCACCTCGCTGGGGCGGGGCTTGAAGCGGGAGGAGGGCTCCATCCACTTGTAGTGCCAGGCTGCCAGCAGGGCCGCCGAAATCGCCGCATTCAGGGCTGCCCAGATGAAGGCCTGCTGGGTGGGCGGCCTCTTGTGCTTCACCAGCAGGTCGTTGAGGGCCATCCAGCCGCCGAGCAGGGGTGTGTCGTTTTCAAACCAGCGGGCCAGATCGGCGCCGGTTTGAATGCAGGGTCCCCCCACCTTGTGCTGATCAGTAAAGCTGGCCGTGTCCCCAGGTCGTGTCTTGAGAAAGATCGAGAGCGGCCGCCGCTCTCGACAGGGAGTGGACGCGGCGATCTGGCTGCTATCCCGCAGGCCCTGCAGTGTGATCAGCTCATCAAGGTCGGCATTAAGAGCCGCCTCATTGGCGGGAAAAGGGTACTCCTTGAGTAGGGGATCACAGTGCTTGCGGATCTCATGGAGGCTGGGGAGCCGCAGTTGGTGATCACCCAGGCCCAAAGAGGCGTATGGATCCACCTGGGGCCCTTGCAACGCATAGCTCGGAAGATGCCAAGTCGATGGATTCATCATGAAATACTTTCGAAGAGAGTTGCGGAGAGATTCTGTCTTGCTCGGGTTGGGTTCCCTGCTCAGGCCGGATTCCAACCGCCTACTCCAACGTAGAGATTGCGGCGGCAGTCTTTCAGTCGGTTCATTGTTTGTTACGTCCATGGGCTCCGTCGTGTGCTGACGATCGATGGAAGCTTGTGCTGGCTCATGGCTTCATATCCTCACTGGTGTGCTGGAGGGAATGCCTGGGGATTCGCTTGCTCGGCGCTACCGTGGCCTCCCGCGCAATGCCAGTCTCGCTGGCAGCGCCCTTGGGGTGATTGATGTCCGGTGCCCAGTCAAGGCAGTCGCCGAATCAAGGTTGTTTCCGCATGAAAGAAGTAGCCAGCTGAAAGAAGTAATCGAATGAAGGAAGTTATATGCCAGCAGGAATGGTGGTGTGCATTTGTCGGTCGCTTGGAAGGTTGACCTGGAATGGATGATGATGCAGGAGGATGGTTGGGCATGCATCGGAACGATGCTGTCGCTGCGCAGATCGTCCGCTGTTTATGAATGGAATCCGAGGTTCTCCTTGGTGAATCGCTGCGTCATCTCTGCTCTGGCGCGGGGGCTGGGCTTGTGGGCTGCTACCGGTAAGATTCGCCCCACATCCGATCACAGCTAGGGATGACAGAAATTGCACAAGCCCTGTCTGAACTTGCGGCCAATCCCCAGGGTCTGATTGTGATCGTGGGCCTGGCCCTGATGATCCTGGGGGTCTGGGGCCGGATCGAGGGAAAGATTGATCTTGACTATCCCAGTCGGATTGCCTCGGCCAGCCTTGGGCTGGTGCTGACGGGGCTGGGCCTGTTTCTGCAGTGGAAGGCCGGCAATCCGGCGCCCCCCCAGCCGAAGCCCTCGGGCCCAGCTGTCGAGAGCCCTGTCGCGCCATCGACCCCTGTAGCAGGGGCCGCTCCAGCTCAGCAGCACCATGAGCAGCTGCAGCAGGCCTATGGGTTGGCCAGCCAGGGTAATTTTCAGCAGGCCATCCAGGTCGCCCAGGGCATTCCATCCGCTTCGGCGACGGCGCCGCGGGCTCAGCAGAAGATCTCGGAATGGCGGAGCGCTCTGGAGATCCAGCGGTCCACCGACGAGCAGAAAACCCTGCAGCGCGCCTTCGATGCGGCCGCCCGTCGCGATTTCGACCGCGCCGTGCAGGTGGCCCGCACGATTCGCCCCCCGTCCCGTTTTCATGCCCTGGCCGCCCAGAAGCTGCACGAATGGGAGGAGGCCGGGCGGCAGCGATCGCTGTTGAGCGATCACGAGGTGCTCACCGACGCCTATCAGCTGGCCTCCGAGGCCCAGTTCGGTGCTGCCATCGCCATGGCCACCAAGCTCCGCAGCACCAGTGCCAATCCTGAAACCCAGCGGCTGATCGATCAGAAGATCCGCGACTGGCAGAGCGCTGAGCAGCAGGGACGCATCGATGCCGACCGTGCCCTGTTGCAGGAGGCCTACGCCTACGCCAGCAACGGGCAGTTCGAGCAGGCCATCGCCCGGGCCCGCACGATCTCGCCCCGGTCTCCGATTCAGGCCACGGTGAGGAAAAAGATCCGCGACTGGTCGCGGATGCTCGACATTCGCAATCGTGCCGCCCGACAGACCAGCCAGCGAGGTCGCGTGCACCCACCGTTCAGTCGGCTGGCATGAGCAGACCCACCAGCTCGGTGCCGAACTGATCGGCGAGCGCGGCCAGCAGCCCCCGGGGCACCGGCACGCCCTGGCGACGTCGCAGCTGCTCCTGGCGTTGCTCCGGTTCGCCGGGGGCCATCACCTCCGCCGGGGCTGAGGCGGTGGGGGTGGCCTTCAGCCCGGCGACGGCCTCCGCCACCCGCCGCTCAAAGGCGGAGCGATCGGTCCAGGCGGCCACGTCGAGCACCCAGAGCAGGTGGCCGGTGCCGTTGGCGGCGTCATGCACAGCCTTCTGCTTGAACATCGCTGCCGCGGTGCCCAGCAGGGGGCCGCAGAGCAGGTCGGCCAGCAGGGCAAGGCCGGCGGCCTTGGGGGAGCCCGCCTGGTTGACCACCGCAGCCGCCGGATCGCAG
>JBEDAU010000050.1:0-2804 GCA_041177605.1 Cyanobacteriota bacterium
CGAGGGCGCAGGGCTTGGGCAGAGCTGGGGTTCAGGAGCGGTGCACGTGGACCTGTTTCCAGCTGCCGTTGAGGCGCTGCCACACCCGGGTCTCAGTGCAGCTGGCGGTTACGGGTGAGCCGTCCCTGAGCCGTTGGGTCAGCCGGGTGTAGCAGAGCACCACCGCGTCCTCGCCGAGCCACCGCAGATGGGGACGGGCCATGGTCACCTGCACTCCTCCTCCACCCGTGGGTGCGGCGGCCGCTGGAACGGAGGGCAGATCGAAGTAGTAGTGGTGAAAGGGCAGACCCTCGGCCAGGACACCGTTGGTCTCGGCCTCGAAGCAGGTGAGGTCGTCACTGCACAGAGCGGCGTAGGTGCTCCAGTCGCCCGTCACGACGCTGTCAAGCAGATCCTGATTGAGCTTGAGGATCTGTTGATCGCGGTCCTGGCCGGCAGGCGATGGGGCGGTCATGGTTCGAGCTGCAGGTCGCCGTAGTCACCGATTTTCTCAAACGGGCCGCTGTCCCGGTGTGGGTTGTCTGCGCGATCGCTGAACAGCACGGCCATGCCGGCCCCATGGGCGGCTTCACATTCGCTGCGCGAGTCGCTGAGGAACAGCACCTGTCCCGGGGAGACGCCCATGCTGCTGGCGATCGCCGCGTAGCTTGCCGCCACCTGTTTCGGCCCCGTGCGGGTGTCAAACCAGTGCTGGAACAGCGTGCGCAGATCGCCATCGCGGGTGTGCCCATAGAGGAGCTGCTGGGCGGGCACTGACCCCGACGAATACACCGCCAGAACCACCCCCTTGGCGTGCCAGCGCTTCAGGGCCGGCACCACATCGGCAAACAGGGGAGCAACCAGCTCCCCATGGTCATATCCGGCTGCCCAGATCAGTCCCTGCAGGTCCTTGAGGGCTGTGAGTTTGCGGTCTTGGGTGATCAACAGCTGCAGGTAGCGGGCGATCGCAGCCGCCGGCTGGGCCAGGGCGCTGGCTTGCCCACCGAGCTGGCTCCACAGCTGCCGGGCTGCGGGGTCCTGGTCGTCGTCCCAGGCCGCACCGGCTTCCCGGAGCAGCCGTTGCACCTCCGGGTCTGCCGCCCGCTGCTCCAGAAAAGTGCCCAGCCGCTCAGCGGCGTAGGGGAACAGGGTCTGGCTCACAAAGCTCACCGGGCAGGTGGTGCCTTCGATGTCGAGCAGGAGATGGCTGATGCCGTGGATCCGGGGCATGGCGAGGGGGGAGAGAGTCAGCGCTGCAGGGCCCGCAGCAGCAACTGGCGCCAGTGCTGCTCCAGCAGGAATTCAAGGATGTCGAGATGGCGTCTGGCTTCCACCAGCTCGCGGCCCCAGGCATAGAGCCCGTGACCGGCGATCAGCAGCCCATGGGGGGCGGCGCCCAGCCATGGCCGCGCCAGGGCGCTGAGGCGGGTCAGGTTCTGGTCGTTGGCCAGCACCGGGATGCGCACCTCGGTGGCATGGGTGTTCACGCCGGCCAGGCCTTTGAGCATTTCCAGATCGCGCAGCTGGAGCCAACCCGCCGAGCCATCGCTGGGCCCGTAGTGCTGCGACAGCAAGGTGCCGGCCTGGGAGTGGGTGTGGAGCACGGCGCCGGCGCCGGTGGTCTCCACGATCGCCAGATGCAGCAGCGTCTCCGCACTGGCCGCCCCGGAGCCGCGTAGAACGGCCCCCTCCCCATCGACCACGAGCAGTGACTCGGGGTCCACCGCTCCCTTGTCGACGCCGCTTGGCGCCATCAGCAGCCGTAGCGGCTCCCGCGAGAGCACGCAGCTGAAGTTGCCCCCCGTGCCGTCGCACCAGCCGCGGGCGTGGATGGCGGCCATGGCCCGGGTGAGTGCCTGGGCCAGCGGTTCCAGGGCATCGGGCGGAGGGCACACCGTCTGCGCGATCACGGGTTGTGGGGCCACGGGAGGCGGTACAGCCATCGCTCAATGCTGGCAGCTGGGGCACCAGTGGCTGCTGCGCCCCGCGAGCTTGTCGCGGCGGATCGGGCTGCCGCATTGGCGGCAGGGTTGGCCGCCGCGCCTGTACACCAGGGCGACGCCGCCGTAGTTGCCGTTGGTGCCGGTGAGGTCCCGAAAGTCGCTGAAGGTGGTGCCCCCCTCGCCGATGCTGCGTTCCAGCACGGCCACCAGTGCAGCCCGCAGGGCCTCCAGTCGGCCCAGGCCCAGCTGGGAGCTGGGGGTGTGGGGTCGGATGCCGGCGGCGAACAGCGCTTCGTCGGCATAGATATTGCCGACGCCGGCCACCAGCCGCTGATCGAGCAGGGCGTTCTTGATCGGGCGCTGCGATCGCTGCAGCCGTTCACGCAGGTAGGCGGCGGTGAAGGCAGCACTGAAGGGCTCCGGCCCCAGGTGCTGCAGACCGGTGATCACGCTCTCCAGCGGTGCTGATGGCGGTACCCACCACATCTGGCCGAAGCTGCGGGTGTCCACGAAGCGCAGTTCCTGTCCCCGGGAGCTCCAGATCTGCACCCGCGTGTGGAGGCAGGGCGGTTGATCCCGCTCCAGCCACAGGAATTGGCCGGTCATGCGCAGGTGCACGCCCCAGTGGCCAGCCGTTTCGCCCTGGCGCTGCAGGGATCCGATCAGATATTTGCCGCGTCGTTGCCAGCTGCCAATGGTGCAGCCGCTCAGGGCGGTGCAGAACGCGTCGCTGCAGGGCGGGTGCGCAATGGCCCGGTTGCGGAGCACGGACACCCGCTCGATCTGGAAGCTGACCGTGCGCTGCTCCAGGCCACGCCGCACGGTCTCCACCTCGGGCAGTTCCGGCACGCAGGCGATCGGGATGCAGTGCTGTTCAGGGTG
>JBEDAU010000051.1:0-2575 GCA_041177605.1 Cyanobacteriota bacterium
GCGGCCTGGAGGAGCTGATCGCGGCGGTGCAACCCCTGCGCGCCACCCATGCGGAGGGCCCGGGCCTGCGCGAGATCGCCCTCACCAGCAATGGCGCCCTGCTCAGCGCCGAACGGGCCCGGGCTCTGCGCGCCGCCGGCCTGGATCGGATCACCCTCAGCCTCGACGGCACCACACGCGAATCGGTGGCCCGCATGGCCGGAGTGGGCAACGGCGGGGCGCTGCTGGCCAAGGTGCTGGCGGCGATCGAGCATGCCCGCGCCGCCGGCTTCGATCCCAGCAAGGGGGCACTCAAGCTCAATGCCGTGATCCAGCGCGGCGCCAACGACGACCAGCTGGTGCCCCTAGCGGCCCTGGCCCGCGAGCGGGGCCTGGAGCTGCGCCTGATCGAATTCATGGACGTGGGCAACCGCAACGGCTGGCGGCCCGAGGCGGTGCTGAGCGCCGCCGAGATGGTGGAACGGATTGGGGCGCGCTGGCCACTGGAGCCCCAGGGCCGCGCCGCCCACGGCACCGCCAGCCGCTGGCGCTACCGCGATGGAGGCGGGCACCTCGCCGTGGTGGCGTCGGTGAGTGCCCCCTTCTGCGGCGACTGCAACCGCCTGCGCGTCACCGCCGACGGGATCGCCTACACCTGCCTGTTCGCCGCCCCCGGCAGCGGCCTCGACCTGCGCCCCTGGCTGCAGCCGGATTCCCCAGCCGAGGCCCTGCGCGAGGCGATCGCCGCTCGCTGGAGCGACCGCGCCGATCGCTGGAGTGAGGAGCGCCAGGAGAGCTGGGATCGCGACAGGCCAGACGAGGGTGGGCCCGCCGCGCCGGCCCATGCGGAGATGGCCTATCTGGGCGGCTGAGGCCAGGCCGGCCCAGAGCTGGCCGTCACAGCCAGTGGTGCGGATAGGGGAGGGCACCCCGCACCCAGCGGCTGAAGGTGGCGGCAATCACGACCAGCAGCAAGGAGCCGCTGAGCACGGGCGTGAGCACGAAAGGAGGTGTGGCTCCCAGCGCCACACCCAGAAAGGCGAGGCCGCCGGCGGGGGGATGCAGGCAGCGCAGCTGCTGGCCCAGCAGCACCGTGAGTCCCACGGCCAGGGCGATCACCAGCGGGCCCTGGCCCAGCCAGGCCACCGCCGCCACGCTCACCAGCGCCCCCACCAGGTTGCCGAGCACGATGTTGCGCGGCTGGGCCAGGGGGCTGGCGGGGTAGCCGAACAGCAGCACCGACGACGCCCCCAGCGGCGCCGCCAGCAGCACCATGCCGCTCCAGGCGCTGAGCAGACCCAGCAGGGCGAGCGCCAGCAGCGCCCCCAGCCAGGTGACCGAGCGCTGACGACGCTGAAAGTGCGGCTGGTAGGCCCGCCCACGCCGCCGCTGCTCCACCAGCCAGCTCTGCAGCATCACCCCCGGTCCAGACGCACCGGGTCGCCGACCGCCAGCGGGCCGGGTTGCACCACGCTCAGGCGGATGCCGGCAGTGACCCGGTTGTGGCGGGCAGTGGCACGCAGGATCTCCAGCGACTCGGGCAGGGACCCCTGAGCCAGGGTGGTGATCACGCAGCGGGGGCAGCCGCCTTCGACGCGCAGCACCAGGCTCTCGCCGATCGCCAGGTTGCCGCCCTCCCAGCGCTCCTCCACAAACCCCTCCACCGCGCCGGTGGGTTCGATCAGCAGGTTGGGGCGGAAGCGCTCCACCGCGAAATCCAGCTCCGGTTGAAGACGGCGGAAGGCGGCCAGGGTGGCGGTGCTGATGGCGTGAATCGGGCAGGCATCGAAAAACGTGCCTTCCGGCAGCACCAGTTCGTTGGTGACGTTCTGGAAGGCCCGCCCCTCCACCGGGGGCCAGTACTGATCCAGGCTGGCCCCGACCGGCGCCTGATCCAGCAGGGCCACGCTGCGGCCCAGGCGCTCCGCCAGCCGCACCACCAGGGTGGGGTCGTCGCTGCGCAGGGCGATGGGCGGGGCGTCGGCACCGGCCAGGGGACCGTGCACCTCCACCGGCGGCAGGGGCTCACCGGGGTGGGGCTCCTCCAGATAGCGGGCTCGGTAGGCGAGCAGATCGGCCCAGCGGCGGGGGTTCTTGGCGCTGGCCACCCGCTGGGCCTGGGGATCCCAGAGGGCATAGCCCCGATCGCCCACCACGCCACGGGCCTCCACCGCCAGGCGCTGCAGCCGCTCGCCCAGCATCGACTTCACCGGGTAGCGCCAGAGCGCCTGCACGTGCCCCACCAGCTCCATCAGCCTCCCGCGCTCCCGTGCCGGCCGTCAGGCCCTCACTGTCGGCGGCAGCAGGGGCCGCCATGGTGGCGATCGCTACGGATCGGGCTCAGCGGCCGCGCAGCAGCACCGGCACCCGCTTGAAGGCGGGGGTGCCGCTCTCGGGATCGCTCACGGGCCGCATCAGCACATTGGCCTCGGGGTAGAACAGCAGGGCGGCGCCGCGGCGGATCGAGCCGGGGATCAGCTCGATCCCCTCCAACGCGCCCTCCTCCCCCTGAACGGTCACCCGCTGGTGGGCGGTCAGGCCGCTGGCCACCAGATCGGCGGGATTGATCAGCAGGGTGTGGCGGTGGGGCATGCCG
>JBEDAU010000052.1:0-11139 GCA_041177605.1 Cyanobacteriota bacterium
GGGTGGACCTGCTCCCTCCCGGCCCTGCCGTTGCCCCTGCCCAAGCCGACCTGTCCACCGCTCAGCCTGTTGCCCCGATGGAAGCCTTCCTCTCGATCCGCACCCACTTCGCGGCGGCCCACCGGCTGGCCCGGCCCGAGCTGAGCCAGGCCGACAACGAGGCGATCTACGGCAAGTGCGCCCGGCCCCACGGCCATGGCCACAACTACCTGCTCGATGTGACCGTGCGCGGCCGCATCGACCCCCGCACGGGCATGGTGTGCGACCTGGCCACGCTGCAGCGCCTGGTGGATGATCTGGTGGTGGAGCCCTTCGACCACACCTTCCTCAACAAGGACGTGGAGCACTTCGCCACCACCGTGCCCACGGCTGAGAACATCGCCCTCCACATCGCCGATCTGCTCACCGGCCCGATCGCCGCTGCCGGCGCCCGCTTGCACAAGGTGCGCCTGCAGGAGAGCCCCAACAACGCCGCCGAGGTGTTTGCCGAGACCCCCCAGCTGGAGATGGTGCCGGCGGCCCTGGAGGCCCTGGTGGCTGGCTGAGCGCGGTGCTGCGCCTGGTGCTGGCGGTCAGCCTCGATGGCCGTCTGGCGCCCCCTGCCGGTGGGGCCGCCCAGCTCGGCGGCTCCGGTGATCGTCGAGCTCTGGAGGAGGCCCTGGCCTGGGCCGATGGCACCCTGATCGGTGCCGAAACCCTTCGCCGCCACGGCAGCACCTGCCTGATCCACCACGCCGACCTGCTGGCCCTGCGCCACCGCCGCGGCCTTGCACCCCAACCCACGGCCCTGGTAGTCAGCCGCAGCTGCCAGTTTTCGCCCCAGCTGCCCTTCTGGAAGCAGCCGCTCGATCGTTGGCTGGTGACTCCCAAAACCGGATCGCTGGCCGTGGCAGCCCTGGATGGGCCGCCGCTGGCCTTCCGCCGGCGGATCCCACTGCAGAGCTGGCCCCAGGTGCTGGCGGCCCTGGCCGCCGCGGGGCTGGAACGGGTGGTGCTGCTGGGCGGCGCGGCCCTGGCGGGTTCGCTGCTGGCCGCAGACCTGGTGGATGAGCTGCAGCTCACCCTCTGCCCCTTGCTGCTGGGCGGTCCCCACTGCTGGCTGCCTGCTGATCGTGGCTTGCCCGAACCAAAGATGCCCGAACCAGAGTTGCCCGATGCTGGGTTGTGCGATCCGGTGCTGCCCGCCCCTTGGCTGGCGGGCGCTGGGTGGCAGTTGCTGGAGCAGCGCCCCCTGGTTGGCGACGAGCTGTTGGTGCGCTACGGGCGACGGCTGCCGGTGAAGGCGTCGGTGAGCTGACGCAGGGGAATGGGCTCAAGGCTGCCGGGTGGCAGTCCCATCAGGCGGGCCAGGCAACGCTTGGTGATCCGCTCTCCCTCCGGTCCCAGTTGGCGACGCACCAGTTCGGTGATCACCGCCAGCGCTTTGCCGCTGGCATCGGCTTCCTCCACCAGGCAACGGCTGCTGGTGCGGGCCAGCTGCCGGCACGGTTGCTCCAGCTGCCCCCGCAGGCCCGCTGGACCGGCCGAGGCCCGCTCCAGGCAGAGGGCGTTGAGGCGCTGCTCCAGTTGGGGTCGCATCAGCTCCAGGACCGGGCGCATCAGCCCGGCTCGCTCTGCCGCCGCTGCCGCGGGCGGGAGCCCGAGCGGGCCGAGCAGCAGGCCGCTCAGCAGCCAGTGCGGGGCGTGGGCCATGGACGGCTGGGACGGGGGCAGAGGGATGGAGCCCATGGCTCGGATCGGCTGTCGGGTCAGGCGGGTTCGCGGACCGCGCAGCGGTGGCCCTGGTTAGTTTTGCCTGCGCACCCTGCCCCAGGCGCCGCGGCCATGGCTGAGCTCCAAGCCCGCTGGCACCAGGGCATCGGCGAGATCCCCGAAGCGGCCTGGGATGGGCTGCTGGCGGCCGCCGTGCCCCAAGAGCTGCCCTTCTACCGCTGGCGCTGGCTGCAGCAGCTGGAGGCCAGCGGCAGCATCGTGCCCCGCCAGGGCTGGCAGCCGCTGCACCTGGGCCTCTGGCGCGGCAGCGACCTCCTGGCCGTGGCTCCCCTCTATCTGAAGGGTCACAGCTATGGCGAGTTTGTCTTTGACCAGAGCTTTGCCCAGCTCGCCGGTCAGCTGGGCCTGCGCTACTACCCCAAGCTGGTGGGGATGAGCCCGGTGAGTCCGGTGCAGGGCTATCGCTTCCTGATCGACCCTGGAGAGGATGCCGCCGCGATCACGGCCCTGCTGCTGGAGCTGATCGATCGCTTCTGCGCCGAGCAAACCATTCTCAGCTGCAACTTCCTCTACGTGGATCCGGCCTGGCAGCCCCTGGCCGAAGCGGCCGGGTGTGCTGCCTGGCTCAACCAGCAGAGCCAGTGGAGCAACCCCGGCCACGCCGACTTCAGCGATTACCTGGCCAGCTTCAACGCCAACCAGCGCCGCAACATCAAGCGCGAGCGGCAGGCGGTGGCCGCTGCCGGGCTGGTGGTGGAGCCCCTGGTGGGGGAGGCGATGGCGCCGGCGCTGGTGGGCCGCATGCACGACTTCTACGCCCAGCACTGTGCCCGCTGGGGCCCCTGGGGCAGCAAGTATCTGAGTGAGGCCTTCTTTGAGGCCCTGGCCAACGACCCGGCCCTGCGCCGCCACCTGGTGCTGTTCAGTGCACATCGGGGCGATCCGGCTGATCCGGTGGCCATGTCGCTGTGCGTGCGGGGGGGTGACCACCTCTGGGGGCGCTACTGGGGCAGCGATGGGGAGATCGACTGCCTGCACTTCGAGGTCTGCTACTACGCACCGATCCAGTGGGCCATCGCCAATGGCATTCGCCACTTCGATCCTGGTGCCGGCGGCAGCCACAAACGGCGGCGCGGCTTCGTGGCCCAGCCCCGGGTGAGCCTGCACCGCTGGAGCGATCGCCGCTTCGACGCCATCCTGCGCGACTGGTTGCCGGGGGCCAACGCGGCGATGGAGCGCGAGATCGAGGCGATCAACGCCGAGCTGCCGTTCTCCGCTGCCTACGATCCTCCCCATGTGCCAGCCTTTCGACCCGATTCAGCGGCGTGAGCTCGACGACCAGCTTTCCCGGCGCTTCATCGCCCTCGATCCAGCGGGCTACTTCCTGATCAAGCTCGACCGGCAGGCCGGCGAGTTGATCGCCGAGCACTACGGCAACGGGATCGATGAGCGGGGCCTGGCCACCGATCCCGAGACCGGGGAGGTGATCAGCTGCCGCGGCGCCGGCCCCAGGACCCCGCAGATGATCTATCGCGGTCGCAGTGCCAAGGAGCTCGGCATGGCCCTCACCGAAGGCGAAGGCCCTCACCCTCTGAGTTGCCTGGATCACGCCCTCTACCTCGGTCGGGAGTTGCAGAAGGCCGAGGCGGCCCTGGAGTCGGGGGGCGACTATGTGCAGGATTAGCCCGGCGCAGGATCAGCCCGCTGCCAGGGCCGGCGGAGCCACCATCAGGGAATGGGAAGGATCCTTCGGGAGTCCGGCGATCTGCTCCTGAATCTCGCGCCGCACGATCTGGCGGTATTCCAGAAAGTGTTCGCTGTGGGCCAGGATTGCGATGAAGCCCTTGAAACGGGCAGGGTTGAGGCGAGCCATGCCCCCCAGGGCTCGCCAGAAACGCCAGCGGGTGTTGCGTTTGACCCCCTGCCGCCACACCACGATGGCCAGGGCTCGCAGGTCCACCCACGACACACCGGCCTTGCCGTTGGGGGTGGCAGTGGTCGTGTCCTGTTGGAGGATCTGCTTGTAGCGCTGGGGAGGCAGCTTCAGGAAATAGCTATAGACCCGGTCGATGTAGGCGTTGGGTTCGTAGAGGGATGAAAAGGCCTCCATGTATTCATGGGCAATATCTTCGATCGGTCGGGTGGGAATGAAGTTGAGCAGGTTGGTCTGATTGACTCCCTTGGCGCCGGCGGAATCCTGAATCAGGCGACCCTCCTGCTCCAGCCGCGTCCAGAGTGCGGTGTTGGGCAGGGCCTGCAGCATGCCCATCATGGCGTGGGGAATCCCCGTGCGGGTCACAAACTCCACGATCCGGTTGCCCGCGCCGCGCTCTTCACCGTCAAAGCCGATGATGAAGCCCGCCATCACCCGCAGCCCGCTGGCGGTGATCCGCTCTACCGAATCCTCCAGGGAGGAGCGGATGTTCTGCACCTTCCGGGCCGTTTCCAGGCTGGCCG
This sequence comes from Cyanobacteriota bacterium, assembly GCA_041177605.1. GTDB lineage: Bacteria > Cyanobacteriota > Cyanobacteriia > PCC-6307 > Cyanobiaceae > NIES-981. Next base: position 4,171 of record JBEDAU010000052.1, read on the forward strand.
CATCGGGGGTCTCGATGCCCAGGAACACGCTCTCAAAGCGGCACTCGGCCATCAGATCCATCAACTCCTGATCGGCCGCCAGATCCACGGAGGCCTCGGTGGCGAAGCTGAAGGGATAGCGATGGTCCATCTGCCAGCGGCGCAGCGCCGGCAGCAGCAACTTCACGTTGCGCTTGTTGCCGATGAAGTTGTCATCCACCAGAAACACCGATCGCCGCCAGCCCAGGTCGTAGAGGGTCTGCAGTTCGGCGATCAGCTGCTCCGGAGTCTTGGTGCGGGGCTTGCGCCCGTACAACACGATGATGTCGCAGAACTCGCAGTTGAACGGGCAGCCCCGTGAGAACTGCACCGACATCTCCGAGTAGGCGTCGAGCTCCAGCAGGTCATAGCGGGGCACCGGTGTCGAGGTCACATCCGGTTTCTGGCCTTCGGCCGTGAAACGGCCGCTGGTGTCGCCTCGGGCCAGCGACGCCACCAGCAGCGGCAGGGTGATCTCGCCCTCATCCAGCACCTTGAAGTCGGCCTGGGTGAGTTCCGGCGCGTCGGGTGTGGAGCTGGCGAACGGGCCGCCCACCGCCACCGGCAGGCCGCGCTGCTTGGCACGGGCGATCTGCTCGGCCATGTCGGCCTTCTGCACGATCATCCCGGAGATCACCACCAGCTCGGCCCAGGCCCACTCCGCTTCACTCACCTCCCGCACGTTGCGGTCGACCAGCTTCATCTCCCAGCTCTGGGGCAGCAGGGCGGCCACCGTGATCAGACCCAGGGGGGGGAGCAGAACCCGGCGGTCGATCAGCTCAAGAATCTTTTCGTAGCTCCAGAAGGTCTTCGGAAACTCCGGGTAGATCAGCAGGGTGCGCATGCCGGGTTTCGGGCTGAATGGGGAGAGGGCCCGATCGCTCGCGCGGCCTCAGGAGCTGCTCGCCATCACGCTAAGCGGATTGTCCTGCCGCTGACCGTTGGGCCGGGCTTCTGCTGTAATGGCCCCACCTTGCAGCGGAGTCCATGGGCGCAGCGATTTACCTGGCACTGGTGGGTGGCGGACTCGTCACCGCGATCGCCGCTTCCATCGTGCTCCGCGGCATCAAGTTGATCTGAGCAGCGGCCAGCTGGTCTCTCAACCCCCCAGCGCGCCACGGGCGTCGCTGACCATGGCCTTTGCCCCCACCACTTCCCCCACCAGGTCGTAGGTGTCGGCGGCGGTGATCCGAACCGGCACCATCGTTCCCGGCGCGGCGCAGAGGCCCCCCTCGCCTGGCATCACCCGCACCTCGCCATCCACCTCGGGGGCGAAGCGGGCGCAGCGGCCGATCATCTCCCCGGTGCTCGGGTTCTCCTGTTCGATCAGCACATCCACGATGCGGCCCACCCAGGCGGCGTTGCGCGCGGCGGCGATCGGCTGCTGCAGGGCCATCAGCCGGTCCTTGCGTTCCTGGGCGATCTCGGCCGGCACCTGATTGGGTAGCTCGGCGGCGGGAGTGCCCTCCTCCGGCGAGAAGGTGAACACACCCACGTGGTCGAACTGCTGTTCGGCCACGAACGCGAGCAGGTGCTCAAAGTGCGCCTCCGTTTCGCCCGGGAACCCCACGATGAAGGTGGTGCGCAGCACCGCATCGGGCAGCTGCTCGCGGATCCGGCGCAGCACGCCACCGGTCACGTCGGCCTGCCAGGGGCGGTTCATCGCCCGCAGCACGTCAGGGTGGCTGTGCTGCAGCGGTAGATCCAGGTAAGGCAGCACGTTGGGCACCTCCCGGTAGGCCGCCAGCACCTCGGGCGTCAGCCCGGTGGGGTAGGCGTAGTGCACCCGGATCCAGGGGATCTCCACCTCCCCCAGGGCCCGCAGCAGTTCGGCCAGCTGCGGCTTACCGGCCAGATCCAGGCCGTAGTTGGTGGTGATCTGGCTGATCAGCACCAGCTCCTGCACCCCCTGGGCTGCCAGTTGCTGGGCCTCGGCCACGATGCTTGCGATCGGCCGGGAGCGCTGGTCGCCGCGCAGGTGGGGAATGATGCAGAAGGCGCAGCGGTAGTCGCAGCCCTCCGCCACCTTCAGGTAGGCGATCGCCTCGCTGGTGGTGCGGTAACGGGGCAGGTGCTCGTCGGCCACGAAGGTGGGGTTGGCGCTCACCTGCTTCACCCGCTCACCCGCCTCCACCCGCTCCAGCACGCTCACGATGTGCTGGTAGTCGCCGGTGCCTACGATCGCCTTGGCCTCGGGCAGGCTGTCGAGTAGCTCCTCCTGGAAGTGCTGGGCCAGGCAGCCGGCGATGATCAGCTCCTTGCCCTGCTCCGCCAGCTCCACCAGGGTGCGCACCGACTCCTCGCGGGCGTCCTGGATGAAGCTGCAGGTGTTCACCACCACCACATGGGCGTCGGCCTCATCGGCGCTGACGCCGTAGCCGGCCTGGGCCAGCAGGCCGAGCATGTGCTCAGTGTCCACCCGGTTCTTCTCGCAGCCCAGGTGGGCGAAGGCCACGGTTTTCTTGGTCATGGAGTGCAGGGGCCGACCCTCCACCCTATGGGGCTGCGAGAATCCAGCCATCGCCCCAAGTCCGTGACCTCCAGCCGCCTCAGCGAGCGCCTCAGCTCCAGCCGCCGCCGCCATGATTCCGGCAACCGCTGGCTGCGGGTGGCCATGGCGTTGCTGGCCACCATCGGCCTGATCGACACCGGCAGCATCACGCTCAAGCGCTGGGGCCTGCTGGGATCGCTCACCTGCCCCGGCGGCGCCGATGGCTGCGACAAGGTGCTGGGCAGCGCCTGGGGCACGATCCTGGGCCAGCCGCTCTCGCTGTTCGGCGCCCTCGCCTATGGCGCCGTGCTGCTGCTGGCGCTGTTGCCGCTGGTGCTGCGCGGGGAGGCCCGCAACCGCCTGGCCCCCTTCGGCAACTGGGCCCTGCTGCTGACCAGCACGGCCATGGCCGTGTTCAGCCTGGTGCTGATGGGCGTGATGGTGCTGAAGATTCAGGCCTTCTGTTTCTTCTGCGTGCTCTCAGCCGCCCTGAGTCTCGCCCTGTTTGTGCTGAGTCTGCTCAGCGGCGAGTGGCCGGATCGGGGCCAGCTGGTGTTTCGGGTGGTGCTGGTGGCGCTGGTGGTTGCTCTGGCGGGCCTGGGCTGGGCGGCGGCGGTCGATCGCCCAGCCGGCGAGGTCGGTGGGCGGGGTGTGCCCCTGGCGGTCACCACCAGCAGCACTCCGGAGTCGATCGCGTTGGCCAACCATCTCACCCGCAGTGGCGCCGTGATGTATTCGGCCTGGTGGTGCCCCCATTGCCATGACCAGAAACAGCTGTTTGGCAAGGAGGCCACAGCCCAGCTCACGGTGATCGAATGCGCCCCGGATGGCCGCAACAGCCAGAAGGCCCTGTGTGACGCCAAGAAAATCGAGGGCTTTCCCAGCTGGGAGATCAATGGACGGCTCGATTCCGGTGTCAAGTCTCTGCAGGAGCTGGCCCAACGCAGCGGTTTCCAGCCTGGGGCGCCGGATCGTTGAGGCCCCGGGGTGCTGTCCGTCCCCCTCACCCTCAGTCCGCCAGCGGCAGCGTGGTGATCGGATGGTGGAGCTGTTGGGCGCTGTGGCGCTGCCAGAACGGCTGCGGGGCGGGAGCATCGGTGCGGAAGTGCCCCCCCCGGCTCTCGCAGCGGAACAGCGCCGCCTCCATGAGCAGTTCCGCCAGCACCAGCCGCTGATGCAGCTCCTGCATCCGCAGCACCCGGGCCAGCTCCTCCTGGTCCAGGGGCATCACGGCCCCCCCCGGTAAGTGCCGGATGGCCTGCCAGCAGGCGCGCAGCTCCAGCGCCTGGCGCTCCCCGCGCACCCGCTCCAGCTCCGCCAGCAGCGGGTGCCCCTGGCGTTCCACCCCGGCCGCCAGCCAGCAACGCTCCCGCAGGCTGCCGATCTGACGCTTCAGCCATCCCAGCTGCGGCAGTGACCCGGGGTCCAGGCTGGCCTGAACCAATCCCGTCCCACTCGGCTGGCGGGCCGTCCCGCCGCTGGCGGGTGCCAGCTCCAGGTGCCGCAGTTGGCGGGCAAAGACCAGGCACTCCATCAGGGAGTTGCTGGCCAGGCGGTTGGCCCCGTGCACCCCGGTGCAGGCCACCTCTCCCACGGCGAACAGTCCCGGCACCGTGGTCGCGGCCCCCAGGTCGGTGCTCACGCCCCCCATCCAGTAGTGGGCTGCAGGTGCGATCGGGATCGGGGCCCGGGTCGGTTCCAGGCCCAGGGCCCGGCAGCGCTCGAGGATCGTGGGGAACTGCTGCTCCAGTCGCGGCACCCCCACGGGGCGCAGGTCAAGCCAGAGCCGCTCCACCCCCTGCTCATGCATGCAGCGGGCCAGGGCCCGGCTCACCTGGTCCCGCGGGGCCAGATCACCCCCCTGCAGCCCGGCCACCGGGCTCTCCCCCCGATCGTCGATCAGCCGCGCCCCCTCGCCGCGCACGGCTTCTGAAATCAGGAAGTGGGGCGCTCCTGGCAGCATCAGCGCCGTGGGGTGGAACTGCACGAATTCCAGATCACGGATCAGGGCGCCCGCCTGCCAGGCCATCGCCACCCCATCGCCGCACGACTGGGCGGGATTGGTGGTGTGGGCGAACAGGTGGCCACCGCCACCGGTGGCCAGCACCACGGCCCGGCTGCGCAGCCAATGGATGTGGTGACCGTCCAGCACCTGCACTCCCACGCAGGCACCGGCCTCAATCCAGAGCTGCAGCGCCAGCATCCCCTGCCGCAGGCACAGGCCGGGCCGTCGCCACACTTCCTGCTCCAGCACCTCGACCAGGGCCCGGCCGGTCTGGTCCTGGGCGTGCAGGACCCGTCGATGGCTGTGGGCGGCCTCCAGGGTCGTGCTCAGCTCCTGCCCATGGCGATCAAACGCCATGCCCAGCTCCAGCAGCCGCTGCACGCATCCGGGGGCCTCCCGCACCAGCAACTCCACAGCTCGGGGATCACAGAGGCCGGCGCCGGCCCGCAGGGTGTCCTCGATGTGGCTGGTGAAGCTGTCGTCGCTGCGGGTCACCGCCGCGATGCCCCCCTGGGCCCAACGGCTGGCCGAGCGGGGGGTGTGTTCCTTGCTGAGCAGCAGCACCCGCAGCTGCGGCGGCAGTTCCAGGCAGGTCATCAGGCCGGCGGCCCCCCCGCCGATCACCACCACGTCCCAGCAGTCCTCAGCCATCACGGGTGGGTGGTATGGGCGGCAGGGGGCACAAAAAAACCGCCGGTTGGCACCGGCGGCCAGATCGGGAGGCAGAGCTTAGGAGCCCTGTGGGCCCCCATCACTCTGATCAGCGGTACTGCCCGTCATTGATGCGGTCGAAACCCTCGTTGAGCGCGATCGAGGGAGGGGTGACCGTGAAATTCCCCTTGTACTTGTTGAACAGTTCCTTCTGACGCTCGGTCAGATCCAGGCTGAGCACGTCATCCACACTCTCGTAGGGGCCGCCCAGCACGATCTTGCCGGCCAGGGTGGGGTACATGCCGGGGAACTCCTGAAAGCGGCGCACCGAGCTGTTGTTGAGATCCACCTTGTCGCCCCGCTCGGCGATCTTGTCGTCGGCGATGTTGCGGATCTCAGCAGCCTGCACCGCAGGGGGGAGCACCAGGCCCAGCAGCAGGCCGGCCAGCACCACGCCACTCATCAGCCAGGACATCAGACGGGCAACCAGCCGTTTCATCACGACACTCCGTTGAAAGACGGGAAGGGAGGCGGCCTCTGCCACCAATCAAACAACGTTACAGAACGCCATCGGGATCCCCCTGGCGCCCCGCTTCGCCGTTTGCAGATCTTCAGATCAGCCCGCTGAGCCCAGGGGCAGCCAGGGCGGCGAGCAGGAACAGGCCATCGACGCTGAGGGTTGTGGCCAGGGCTGCGGCAAACACCCGGGCGGTGGCCCCCTGCGACCAGAGCCAGCGGCAGAGCTGCAGCAGCCCGGCCGCGGCAGCGGTGATCACCATCAGGGGCACCGGCTGCACGACCTGCAGGGCGGCCTGCTGCAGCAGGCCTGCGGCTTCGGCGGGGCCGGCCCCGAGAACCTGGGGCCAGAGGGGCATCACGCCGGTGGCTGCAATCGCCAGATCGGTGGCGGCAGTGCCCAGCAGGGATCCGAGATAGAAGCCCGCCGCCAGGCGCCAGCGGCCGCCCAGGCCCCCCAGGGCCAGGGGCAGGGCCATGGCCTCGATCGGCAGGTGCAGCACCGGATGGCTGCGGAACCAGCCCCAGAACAGTGCCCCGGCCAGCCAGCTGCCGCTGAAGCCCACCAGCAGGGCGCCGACATGTTGGGCCCGGGGGGTGCTCTGGCGTTCCAGCAGCAGCCCGGCGGTGAGCAGCAGGGCGGAGAACAGGGCGGCGCTGAACGGGGCCTGGCGCACCCAGGGCGCCTGCAGGAAGACCGGCAGGGTCACCAGCAGACCGCTGGCGAGCTCCAGCTGCCACTGGCTCAGCTGCAGGCGGCTCGGCAGGCTCCAGGCGGGCTGGGGGGCTTGCAGTGGAAGGCTGGGCCGGACCCCGATCACCCGTGATGTGAAGAAAGTTGTCCAACCTTAAGGGGTGCCGCCGGCCTGGCCCGCCATAGGGTCGGCCTGTCGTGCGTCCCCGCCCCATTGCCTGGTCTCCCCGCTGCCGCAGACCCCCTTTCCCTGCTGGAGTCCTGCTGGCGCGCCCTGGTCCTGGGCGTGGTGCAGGGCCTGACCGAATTCCTGCCGATCAGCAGCACCGCCCACCTCAAGGTGGTGCCGGTGCTGCTGGGCTGGGGCGATCCGGGCGTGGCGGTCACGGCCGTGATCCAGCTGGGCAGCATCGCCGCGGTGTTCGGCTTTTTCCGCCGCGATCTGCTGGAGGTGGGCCGCGGCGTGGCCCGCGCCATCCGCCACGGCCAGTGGAACGACCCCGCGGCCCGGCTGGGCGCGGCCATTGCCCTGGGCACCGTGCCGATCGTTCTGGGGGGCCTGGCCCTCAAGCTCTGGGTAAGCGACTACGACAA
>JBEDAU010000053.1:0-5196 GCA_041177605.1 Cyanobacteriota bacterium
GATCAGCAGCTCCTTGATCAGCAGTCCAGCCATGATCGTCTTGCCTGCACCGGGGTCGTCGGCCAGCAGGAAGCGCATCGGCTGCCGAGGGAGCATGTGCTCATACACCGCACTGATCTGGTGGGGCAGCGGGTCGATCGTGCTGCTGCTGACCGCCACATAGGGGTCAAACAAGTAGGCCAGCTGGATCCGCTCGGCCTCGCTCACCAGGCGGAACAGATCACCGCTGCCTGAGAAGCTCCACTTGCGGCCGCCACCCACCAGCTCAAGGCCTGCCTCATTGCTGCGGAACAGCAGCTGCTCGCCCAGGGCGCCGTCCTGGCCGCGATAGACCACCTTGCAGGCGGCGTCGCCCAGCATCTCGGCGGACACAATCCGGACAGCCTCGCGCCCAACCAGGCCCCTGACTTGGGCATCAGGCTTGAGGTCTTCCAGGCGAGCGGTCATCGGGGCACCGCCTGCCGAGGCTGCGACGGCATCAAGAAGCGGAACCAACGCCTTTCAGCATTCTGCCGCCTGGGGGTAGCTGCTTTGCCGTATTCGGGCGCCCTGATACAGCGGACAATCCTGAGCATATGCAGATTCTGCATAGGTGAATCTGACAAGGGTTGGCCTCACAGGAAGGTGGCCCAGGCATCAGCTGACGGCTGAGCTGCGTGGAAATCAGCCGCGGCCTTGCCAGCGCCGGGGATCCTGGCGTCCATGAACGGCAAGCACCAGGATTTCATCGCCCACCTCCCGGAAGTAGACGGCGTAGGGGAAGCGCCGCGCCACCAGCCGTCGCACCGCCCCATGCACGCACGGAAACGTGGCCGGATCCTGCGCGATCCGCTCCACCGCTGCGGCGATGGCCTCGGCGAAAGCCTGCCCCAGGCCTGGCTCTCGGCTGGCATACCAGCGCTGGGTTTCGATCAGGTCCTCCAGCGCCTCCGGCAGGAAGCGGACCGCGCGCGTCATCCCAGCCCCAGCTGGCCGCGGACCTGCTCCCAAGGCATGGCCGCTGCGGGGTTCTGGAGGTGAGCTGCCCAGCGCCGATCGAGCTCATTGCACAGATCCGCGTCCACCGGCAGCGCATCGCTGCGGCCCTCGTCATCGAGGCTGTCCCAGAGAGCCATCGCCAGCGCCACCCGTTCTCCCATGGGGAGCTGCAGCAGGTCAGCAATGGGTGTGGCGGCCATGGCTATGGCTCGGAACCACCCCACGCTACCGGGGGTGAACAGGTTGGCTGGGCGGGAAGGCTCAATGCGGTGCCCTCACTGCTGCCAGCAGCTGCTGCAGGTTCTTGGTGGTCTGGGTGTCGCCAAAGCCCGCCAGGCCCCAGTCCACACCGCTCGCCCCACGACACCAGTGCCTCGGTCTTGCTGATGGCTGGGTCGTGGGGGAAGGTTTCAGCGGCGCGGAACACCGGATGCAGCTGGGCCCACACCGCCGGCCAGTCGGTCGCCTCAAAGGGGCGGATCTGCAGGGGCGTGGCCGGGCCTGCAGGCCTTGTCAACTGCCGTGGTTGTGATCCATGTCTGTTGAAAGCTGCCCCGGAGTCAGCCACTCCGCCAGCTTGGTGTAGCGCCTGCGGCCCAGGTGATTCTTGACGGCCATGGCCAGGGCCTTCTTCTGGCCCACCAGCACCACCAGCCGCTTGCCGCGGGTGAGGCCCGTGTATACGAGATTGCGCTGCAGCATCGCGTAGTGCTGGGTCAGCAAGGGGATCACCACGGCGGGGTATTCGCTGCCCTGGCTCTTGTGGATGGTGCAGGCATAGGCCGGCACCAGGTGATCGAGCTCGCCCCAGCCGTAGACCACCGCCCGGCTGCCTGCCGTTCCCGCTTCGCTGGTGGGGAACAGCACGCTCAGCTCGCTGTTGTCGGAGTCGATCGCATCGATCGTGCCGACATCGCCGTTGAACACCTCCTTCTCGTAGTCGTTGGCGATCTGCATCACCTTGTCGCCCGGCGCAAACCGCCAGCCGAAACGCTCCACCTGTTCGCTGGGGTCGGGGTTGAGCAGCTTCTGCAGCTCCAGGTTGAGCGAGCGCGACCCACAACCGCCGCGGGCCATCGGGCAGAGCACCTGCACCTCGCTCACCGGATCGAACCCGAACCGGGCGGGGATGCGCTCGCCCACCACCTTGAGGATCAGGCTCACCGCCTGCTCGGGCGTCTCGGCCGGCAGGAAGTAGAAGTCGCTGCTCGTGCCCTCGGGCGGGGTGCGCAGATCAGGGATCGTGCCGGCGTTGATGGCGTGGGCGGTGGTGATGATGCGGCTGCTGGCCGCCTGGCGGAACACCTCCGTGAGCCGTGCCACCGCCAGGGCGCCGCTGGCGATCGCATCGGCCAGCACCTGGCCGGGTCCCACCGAGGGCAGCTGGTCCACATCCCCCACCAGCAGCAGGCCTGCTTCGGGGGGAATCGCCGCCAGCAGCGAGGCCATCAGCGGCACATCCACCATCGAGGTTTCATCCACCACCAGCAGGTCGCACGCCAGCGGCAGCTCGGCATTGCGCCGGAATCCGTAAGCCTGCGGATCGAACTCCAGCAACCGGTGGATCGTTTGCGCTTCCAGGCCGGTGGCTTCGGCCATGCGCTTGGCGGCCCGGCCGGTGGGGGCGCAGAGCTGGATGCGCAGCCTCTTGGCCGCCAGGATGCGCAGGATCGCGTTGATCAGCGTTGTTTTGCCGACGCCTGGCCCGCCGGTGATCACCAGCAGCTTGCTGGCCAGGGCAAGGTCCACGGCGTTCTTCTGGCTGGCGGCGAGTTCCAGGTCGAGGCGTTGCTCCACCCAGCTGATCGCCTTGGCCGGATCGATCGAACCCCAGGGTGGTGACCCTTCCGCCAGCTCCTGCAACGCCTCGGCGATGCGCCGCTCGTCGCGGTGCAGGTGGGCCAGGAAGATGGCCGGCTCGCCAGCCAGGGTGTCGGTCACCACGGATCCCGCGCTGAGCTCCAGATCGAGGGCGGTTTGGATCAGGGCAGGCTCGAGCGGCTCGCGGTGGCCGGCGCCCTTGGCATCGTTTGGATCCGCCGAGGGCCGCTCCACCGCCAGCAGTTCCCCGGCCAGCCTGAGCAGCTCAGCGGTTGGCAGGCCGCAGTGTCCCTCGCCGCTGGCTTCCAGCAGGGCGTAGTTGATGCCGGCGCGCAGGCGGATCATCGCCGCCGGTTCGATGCCCAGCCGGGCGGCGATGGCGTCGGCGGTGCGGAAGCCGATGCCGCGGATGTCGCGCGCCAGGCGGTAGGGGTTCTCCGCCATCACCTGCACGGCGGCGTTGCCGTACGTCTTGAAGATCCGCACCGCCCGCGCCGTGCCGACCCCATGGCTGTGCAGAAACACCATGATCTCGCGCACCACCTTCTGGTCGGCCCAGGCCTGGGCGATGCGACTCGCCCGCACCTGGCCGATGCCGGGCACCTCGCGCAGGCGCTCGGGGTCCTGCTCGATCACCTCGAACACCGCGGCGCCAAAGGCGGCCACGAGCTTGCTGGCGTAGATCGGGCCGATGCCGCGGATCATCCCCGAGCCGAGGTACTTCTCGATCCCCTCAGCGGTGGTGGGCGGCGAGGAGCGCAGAAAGGCTGCTTTGAACTGCTGGCCGTGCTGCCGGTCGTTGACCCAGGTGCCTGACACCGTGACCCATTCACCGGCGCTGATCTCGGCGGCATGGCCCACCACCGTGACCAGGTCGCGATGGCCGCGCGCCTTGATGCGCAGCACGCAGAAGCCGTTGTCGGCGTTGTGGAAGGTGACGCGCTCGATCGAGCCGGCCAGCACCTCGGTGGGTTGGGCTGTGTTGTCCGGCATTCCGGAGGACTGGCCAGCGATCGGCCTGTTCATGCCTCCCCGCGGTGGCACCGGGCCATGCTGGCAGGCTGTTGCCGCGCTCACCCCCATCGCACGGTGGTCTCGGCGGTGGTCTCGGCGGTGGCATCGGCGTTGGCATGGGCGTTGGGCAAACCACCTCCAGAACCCTGAAGTCGCCATGCCCTGGGATCAGGTTTGCAGCACCTTGGGTAGGGATCTGGCCTCAATCCTTGCTGGCTTCTGCGATTCCGGCTTACGGATTGGCAGTCAGGCCCGCCAATCTCTCGCCGATCCAACTGGGGTTACGGCGGCGCCTGGCTTTCGCTGGAGTTTGCCTGCCATTGCGATGCGCTGAGTTCCATGCGCTGCGTGCATCCATTTGCAGCTGAGCGCCCCGGCAAGCCAACCTGAGTTGCGCCTCGGAGTGTCGATGCAACCATCCTGGCTGTGGCTGCCGCTTCTCTTCACTCTGGCCAGCGGATCAGCCCTGGCCCAGCAGCCCGTGCACCCCCTGCCGAAAGTGGGAAGCTGCCCTCTCGGCTATTCCGCAGCAGGCAGCTATTGCGTGCCCAGCGCCAGTGGCCATACCCGCGGCGCGATTGAGAAAACGGGCACCAGCTGCCCCCTGGGCTTTTATGCCTCCGGCAACTACTGCCTCAGCAGCCCCAGCAACGGGCGCGAGGCGATTCAGAAGACCGGCAACTCCTGCCCGCTGGGCTGGTTCAGCTCCGGCCGCTATTGCATCAAGAGCCGCTGATCACCATGGGCTTCCGCTTCCGCCGCTCCGCCCGCCTGGGGCCACTGCGTTTCAATTTCGCCAAGGGGGGCCTCAGCTCGATCTCTCTTGGCGGGCGCGGCGCCTCGTTCAACATCCCGGTGAACCGCAGCGGTGGGCCCCGCACCACCGTGGGACTGCCGGGCACCGGCCTGAGCTGGAGCGTGGAGCCCAGCCCCGATCGCCCAGCCCCGATCCCGGCCGGTTCTGCGGCGGGCCTGCCCAACAGCCGCCGGCTGCGGCCGGGCCAGCTCGATGCCCTCAAGCAGTCGTTGCTGGGCGTGCTGCGCCAGGAGCTGTTCGCTCCAGGTTCCACCGGGGAGCAGCTGTGGGAGCACGGCCTGGTGAGCCGCCTGCTCGCCGATGGGTCGCTCAGCGCTCGCACCGCTGGCTTGCTGGCACTGATCGAAACGCCGGAATCGGTGGAGGGCTATGTGCTGCGTGCCCAGGGCCAGGACGATGCCAAACGCCGGGCCCAGCGCTGCATCACAGCCGTGCAGGAGGCCTCAAGGCTGGCTGCTGGGCGGGGCTGGATCTCCTGACGCTGCTGGGGCCGGTGCCCGCAGGGCCGGTTCCCCGGTTCCGGCCGCACCTGCGCTCCCGCCTCAGCAGCCCAAGGATGGAGCCGG
>JBEDAU010000054.1:0-2747 GCA_041177605.1 Cyanobacteriota bacterium
GCTGGAGCGCTGGGCCGAGATGGAAGCCGAACAGGGGGTGATCTTCGTGTCGATGCCGACCCTGCTCGATCCCTCCCTGGCGCCGGCAGGGCGCCACATCCTGCACACCTTCACACCCAGCTCCATCGAGCACTGGCAGGGCCTCTCTGCCGCCGCGTACCGCGCCAAGAAAGAAGCCGACGCCGATCGGCTGATCGCCCGGCTGGAGGCCATCCTGCCTGGGCTGAAGGGCGCCATCCGCCACCGCGAAGTGGGCACGCCCCGCAGCCACCGCCGCTTCCTGGGACGCATGGGCGGCAGCTACGGCCCGATCCCGGCCCTGCGCCTGCCCGGCCTGCTGCCGATGCCGTTCAACCGCACCGGCCTGGCGGGTCTGTACTGCGTGGGCGACTCCTGCTTCCCCGGCCAGGGGCTCAACGCGGTGGCCTTCAGCGGCTTCGCCTGCGCCCACCGCATCGGCGCCGACCTGGGCCTCAACCCCTGGGCTCTGCCGGCCTGAGGCCGGGTGGCTCTGCCGGTCTGATCCCCCGCCTGGCGGCGCTGGTCCAGCGGTCGCGCCTGGCGCCCCTCAGTGCCGGAAGGCCGGCTGGCTCATCGGCGCCGGCAGCGGTGCGCTGAGCCCCTGCAGCCAGGCCACGGCCCGGCCGATGTCGGCCAGCAGGTCGTCGGCCAGAGGGCGGCTGAAGCCGGCCCGCACCACGAAGCGCAGCACGGCCCGGTGTTGCTGGTTGGCCGGCAGGGTGTAGGCGGGCACCTGCCAGCCCCGCTCGCGCAGCTTCTCGGAGAGGTGGAACACGCTCCAGTGGCGCACCGCCGGGTCCAGCTCCACGCAGAACACCGGCAGCTGGCCGCGGGGGTGGCTCACCAGGCGCAGGGGGGGCAGGGCGGCGATGCCGTCGGCCAGATGGCAGGCGATCGCCTCCAGGGTCTGCATGCGGTGGCGGTAGCCGCGCCGCCCCAGGTGCAGAAAGTTGAAGTACTGCCCCACCACCGGCGCGCCGGGCCGGGAGAAGGTGATGCCGATGGTGGGCGTCACCCCGCCGAGGTAGTTCACATCGAAGCGCAGCTCGGCCGGCAGCAGGGCGTTCCGGCGCCACAGCAGCCAGCCCACCCCGGGCAGCACACCGCCGTATTTGTGGCCGCTGGCGTTGATCGACCACACCCGCGGCAGGCGGAAGTCCCAGCACAGGGCCAGCGCCGTGAAGGGGGCCACGAAGCCCCCCGACGCCGCATCCACGTGGATCGGCACATCCAGGCCGCTGCGTTGCTGCAGGGCGTCGAGCCCGGCGGCGATCTCCGCCACCGGCTCATAGCTGCCATCCACCACGCTGCCGAGCACCGCCACCACGCCGATCGTGTCGGCGTCGCAGTGGGCCACCGCCGTCGCGGCGTCGAGCTGCAGCCGCCCCGCCTCCAGCGGCACCAGGCGGGGTTCCACCTCGAAGTAGGCGCAGAACTTATCCCAGCACACCTGCCGGTTGGCCCCCATCACCAGGTTGGGGCGGGCAGAGCCGCCGGCCGGTTGGCGCTGGCGCCAGTGCCAGCGCAGCACCAGGCCCGCCAGCATGCAGGCCTCACTGGAGCCGGTGGTGGAGGTGCCCACCGTGCCGGCCGGATCGGGGGCATTCCAGAGATCGGCGAGCATGCGCAGACAGCGCTGCTCGATGTCGGTGGTCTGGGGGTATTCGTCCCGGTCGATGATGTTGCGGTCGGCGCACTCCTCCAGCAGGCGACGGGCGTCGGGCTCCATCCAGGTGCCCACGAAGGTGGCCAGATTCAGCCGGGCGTTGCCATCCAGCATCAGATGCGCGTGGATCAGCTCTGAGGCCAGGGCGCTGTCGAGCCCGTTCTCCTCCAGCCGCTGCAGCGGCAGTTCCCGGGGGAGGTGGTCGGCGCCCATGGCGCGGCGGCACGGCTGTGCCCATGATCGCGGCATGGTCCAGCTCCCCCGCCACCGCCTGCAGGCCTGCCTGCGCAGCGAGCCACCGGCGCCGGGCGAGGGCCTGCGCCTGGCCCTCTGGCAGGGCGAGGGCGAGGCCGGCAGTGCCAGCGCCTGGGCCGCCAACCTGGCCCGGCTGGAGGCGGTGGCGGCCCGGGCGGCGGGCCACGGCGCCCAGCTGCTGGTGCTGCCCGAGCTCTACCTGAGCGGCTACTGCCTCACCCCGGAGCTGGCCGCCCAGCTGGCTGAGCCGCAGGATGGCCCCGCCCTGCGCCAGGTGGCGGCGATCGCCCGGCAGCAGCGCCTGGCCATCGCCTGCCCCTACCCGGAGCGGGCCAGGGTGGCCGGTGCGGAGCGGCTCTACGACGCCATTGCCCTGGTGGATGCCGAGGGCACCCTGGTGCGCAACTACCGCAAGACCCACCTCTGGGGGCCGGACGAGCGGCGCTGCTGGACGCCCGGCTACCTCCATCCCGAGGAGGGCCCGGCCCTCACGGTGCAGACGATCCACGGGCTCGGCGTGGGGCTGCTCAACTGCTACGAGGCGGAATTCCCGGAGCTCAGCCGCCGGCTGGCCCTGGCTGGCGCCCAGCTGGTGCTGATCCCCACCGCCGCCGACAGCTGGGCCCAGCTCAGCGATGGCCGCCGCACCGACCGCCCCTACCCCGACATCTCCCGCACCCTGCTGCCGGCCCACGCCTTCGAAAACGGCTGTTTCATCGCCTACGCCAACCGCTGCGGCGTGGAGACCGTCAACGGCGAGCCGCGGGCGGCCTACCTGGGCAACAGCGTGGTGGTGGGGCCCCAC
>JBEDAU010000055.1:0-7927 GCA_041177605.1 Cyanobacteriota bacterium
CCAGTGGCCCCTGGCCCGCAAGCGCCCGCTGGCCGACGAGGTGATCGACAACCGCAGTGCCGAGGCCGATCTGCATGCGCAGGTGGACCGTTGCCTGATGGGGGGCTGAGCAGACCCAGACCCAGGCCGGGCGGCCCGACGTCCGCAGGACCTTTGCCCCCGCTGCTCACGCTTGGGCAAACCACGGAAGCCGTGCTGGAGATCACCGGGTACACCTTCGCCGCAGACGTCCATTCCCTGGCCCAGCTGAGCATCCTCTGAACGCTGCGAACCGGGGCAGCAACGCCCCGGTTCAGCCCTTCAGCTGGGCGCTGAGGATCTGGTTGGCAAGCTTGGGGTCGGCCTTGCCGCCGGTCTTCTTCATCAGCTGGCCCACAAAGAAGCCCTGCAGCTTGGTCTTGCCGCCGCGGAAGGCCTCCACCTCCTCGGGGTGCTCCGCCAGCAGCTCAGCCACGATCGCCGTGATCGCGGCGGGGTCGCTGATCATGCCCAGCCCGCGCTCCGCCACGATCCGCTTGGGTGAGCCCCCCTGCTCCAGCAGCTCGGGCAGAATCTCCTTGGCGATCTTGCCGCTGATCTCGCCGGCCTCGATCATGCCCACCATCTCCGCCAACTGGGCCGGTCGGAAGGGCAGCTCGGCGTAGGAGAGCCGGTTGGCGTTCACATGGGCGGCGATGTCGCCGGTGATCCAGTTGGCGGCCACCTTGGGATCGGCGCCGGCATCGACCACCGCCTCGAAGTAATCGGCCATCGGCCGCTCATCGGTGAGCACGCGGGCGTCGTAGGGCGACAGACCCAGCTGATCGGCGTAGCGATGGCGCTTGGCCGCCGGCAGCTCCGGCAGCTCGGCCCGCCAGCCCTCGCGGCGCTCAGCACTCACCTCGATCGGCCCCAGATCGGGGTCGGGGAAGTAGCGGTAGTCGCTGGCTCCCTCCTTGCTGCGCATGCTCCTGGTGAGCTGCTTGCCCTCGTCCCACAGGCGGGTTTCCTGCACCACCGACTCGCCGGCCTCATAGGCCTTGATCTGGCGCTGAATTTCGTAGTCGCAGGCCTTCTGAATGGCAGAGAACGAGTTCATGTTCTTGATCTCCACCTTGGTGCCGAAGGGGGCGTCTGGGCCACGCCGCACCGAGATATTGACGTCGCAGCGCAGGGATCCCTCCTGCATGTTGCCGTCGCTCACGCCCAGATAGCGCATGATCCGGCGCAGTTCGGCGGCGTATTCAGCGGCCTCCCGGCCCGTGCGCAGATCGGGTTTGCTGACGATCTCAGCCAGGGCCACACCGGCGCGGTTGTAATCCACCAGGGAATGGGTGGAGCCCGCCAGGCGGTCACTGCCGGCGTGCACAAGCTTGCCGGCATCCTCCTCCATGTGGAGCCGCTCGATGCCGATGGTTTTGGTGTAGGTCTCCTTTCCCTTCTCCGCCACCTCCACCTCGATCCAGCCGTCTTCCGCAATCGGCTCGTCGTACTGGGAGATCTGATAATTCTTGGGCAGGTCTGGATAAAAATATTGCTTGCGATCAAATTTGCTGTGCTCTGCAATCTTCAGATTCAGCGCCATTGCGGCCTTGACCGCATACTCCAGCACCTTCTGATTGAGCACCGGCAGTGTGCCGGGGAGCCCACACACCACCGGGTCGATATGGGTGTTGGGATCGTCGCCGAAGGTGGTGGAAGCGCCGGTGAAGATCTTGCTGCCGGTGCCCAGCTGCACGTGGGTCTCCAGGCCGATGACGGCCTCCCAGGCGGCCGGCCCACCGGCTTCACCCGTCTTGGGAGCGCCCTTCTCCGCCATGGCCATCTGCAGTCGCGTGCGAGGGTCGATCCTATGGGAACAGGGCAGGCGCCAGCCCCCAGCGCCCACCGGGGTTGGCGCGATCCTATGGGGACTGTGTCCCGTGACCACCCCGCGCGATGACCGATGACGCCCCAGCGCCGGTACTGATCCTGGGCGGTGGCCTGATGGGTCTGGCGATCGCCCACCAGCTGGCCCGCCGCGGCCGGTCGGTGCTGGTGCTCAGCCGTCGCCGCAGCGAGGCGGCGGGCTTCGTGGCCGCCGGCATGCTGGCCCCCCATGCCGAGGGGCTCAGCGGCGCCCTGCTGGAACTCGGCCAGGCCTCCCTGGCACGCATCCCCGCCTGGGTGGCCCAGGTGGAGGCCGACAGCGGGCTGGCCTGCGGGCTGCGCACCTGCGGCATCGTGGTGCCCTTCCGCACGGCGGCGGAGCGGGATGCCTACCCCACGGCCGCCTGGGGGCAGCCGCTGGAGCGCGCCGCCCTGGAGCGGGAGATCCCCGGCCTTGGACCCGACTGGCAGGCCGGGCTGCTGTTCAGCCAGGACGGCCAGATCGACAACCGCCGCCGGCTGATGCGGGCCCTGGAGCGAGCCTGCGTGGGGCTGGGGGTGCGCTTTCAGGAGGGCGCGGAGGTGCTGGAGGTGCTGCGCTGCAGCGACGGTCGCCTCGGCGGCGTGCGCCTGCGGACCGCCGAAGGCGAGGAACAGCAGCTGGCCGCCGGCGAGGCGGTGCTCAGCTGCGGCGCCTGGAGTGCCCAGCTGTTGCCGCAGCTGCCGGTGTTTCCGGTGAAGGGTCAGATGCTGTCCCTGCAGGGACCGCGCCAGGCCCTCGGGCGGGTGATCTTCGGACCGGGCACCTACCTGGTGCCGCGGGCCGATGGCCTGCTGGTGGTGGGGGCCACCTGCGAGCTGGAGGCGGGCTTCCGTGAAGGGCTCACCCCAGCCGGCCAGCGCCAGCTGCAGGAGGGCATCGCCAGCCTGCTGCCCGAGGCCGCCGGCTGGCCACCGATGGAGCGCTGGTGGGGCTTCCGGCCCTGCACCCCGGATGAGGGGCCCCTGCTGGGGGCTAGCCCGATACCAGGGCTGTGGCTGGCCACCGGCCACCACCGCAACGGGGTGCTGCTGGCGGCGATCACCGCCGAGCTGCTCGCCGAGCTGATCGCCGGCCGCCTGGAGCCGGAGGCCGGTCAAGCCAGCGAGAGCTGCCGGCGGCTCCGGGCCTTCAGCTGGCGACGCTTTCAGAGCGGGGAGGTTGGGCGCGGAGAGGTTCAGAGCGGGGAGGCCGAGCAGCAGGCCCCGCCCCTGGAGGATCAGCCCTCGACGCGCCAGACCTGATCGGCCGGGGTCCAGTCGCTCAGCTCGGCCGGCTGGAACCAGAGGCCGATCTCGAAGGCGGCGGTCTCAGGGGCATCGGAGCCGTGGATCACGTTGCGGCCGATGTTCACCGCCAGATCGCCGCGGATGGTGCCGGGCGCGGCCTCGAGGGGCTTGGTGGCGCCGATCAAGGTGCGGGCGCTGGCGATCACGCCGTCGCCCTCCCACACCATCGCCACCACCGGGCCCGAGGTGATGAACTCCACCAGGCCGGCAAAGAAGGGGCGCTCGCGGTGCACGCCGTAGTGGCTCTCGGCCAGCTCGCGGCTGGGGGTGAGTTGCTTGAGGCCTACCAGCTTGAAGCCCTTGCGCTCGAAGCGGCCGAGGATCTCGCCCACCAGGCCGCGCTGAACGCCATCGGGCTTGATGGCAACAAAGGTGCGTTCGGCGGCCATGCAACAGACAGATCAGATCCGAACCATCGTCTGCGCCGGCCCTGCCGCTTGGCAAGCACGGCCGGCGCCCCCGCCGGCGGTCCCTAGATTCCAGCCACTGTTTCAGTCACCCCAGCGGCTGCATGGTGCTCGCCGAACCCACCGCCGGCTGGAGCGTGGCCGACAGCGCCGAGCTCTACGGCCTCAGCCGCTGGGGGGAGCCCTATTTCGCCGTCAATGCCCGCGGCCATGTCTGCGTGCAGCCCCAGGGCGAGCGGGGCGGCAGCCTCGACCTGGTGGAGCTGGTGCAGGGCCTGGAGGGCCGCAACCTCCACCTGCCGCTGCTGATCCGCTTCGACGACATCCTGGAAGACCGACTGGAGCGGTTGCACGGCGCCTTCGAGCGGGCGATCGCCCAGTACGGCTATCCCGGCCGCTACCAGGGGGTGTTCCCGGTGAAGTGCAACCAGCAGCGCCACGTGGTGGAGGAACTGGTGGCCTGCGGCCGCCGCTGGCACTTCGGCCTGGAGGCCGGCAGCAAGGCGGAACTGCTGATCGCCCTCTCCCTGATCGACGACCCCGAGGCGCTGCTGATCTGCAACGGCTACAAGGACCAGCGCTACATCGAGACCGCGATCCTGGCCCGGCGCCTGGGCCGCCAGCCGGTGGTGGTGATCGAGCAGGTCGACGAAGTGGAGCGGATCATCGCCGCCAGCCGGGAGCTCGGCGCCGCCCCGTTCATCGGCATCCGCGCCAAGCTCTCGAGCCGCAGCACCGGCCGCTGGGGCAGCTCCGTGGGCGAGAAGGCCAAGTTCGGCCTCTCGATTCCCGACGTGCTGGCGGCGGTGGAGGCCCTGCGCGCCGCCGACCTGCTGGGCGACCTGCGTCTGCTCCACTTCCACGTGGGCAGCCAGATCAACGACATCGCCGTGCTCAAGGACGCCCTGCAGGAGGCGGGGCAGATCTACGTGGAGCTCACCAAGCTCGGGGCGCCGATGGGCTTCCTCGACGTGGGCGGTGGCCTGGGCATCGACTACGACGGCAGCCGCACTGCCACGGCCGCCTCCACCAACTACTCGCTGCAGAACTACGCCAACGACGTGGTGGCCACGGTGCGCGAGTGCTGCGAACCCCATGGCGTGCCGGTGCCGACCCTGGTGAGTGAGAGCGGCCGCGCCATCGCCAGCCACTTCTCGGTGCTGGTGTTCAACGTGCTGGGCAGCGGCAGCGTGCTGGGCAGCGGCGCCGCGCTCGGCGCAGGCGAAGCCGCCGGGCCGGGCGAGGGGGAGCCCCTGATCGTGCGCAACCTGCGGGACACGCTGGCGGGCATCACCGCCACGCCGGGCGAAGACCCGGCCTGCCTCGCCCGGCTGCAGGAGGCCTGGAACGACGCCATCAAGTTCAAGGACGACGCCCTGGCCGCCTTCCGGCTGGGCTACCTGAGCCTGCCCCAGCGCGCCTGCGCCGAGCAGCTCACCTGGGCCTGCGCCGAGGCGATCGTGGCGCGGCTGCCCCAGGCCGGGCCGATTCCCGATCAGCTCAAGGCCCTGCAGAGCGCCCTGGCCGGCACCTACTACGCCAACCTCTCGGTGTTCCGCTCCGCCCCCGACACCTGGGCGATCGAGCAGCTGTTTCCCCTGATGCCGATCCACCGGCTCGACGAACGACCCACCGAGCTCGGCCACTTCGCCGACCTCACCTGCGACTCCGACGGCAAACTGGCCCGCTTCATCGGCAACGGCCAGGTGAAGCCCCTGCTGGAGCTCCATGCCCTGCGTCCCGGCGAGCCTTACCTGATCGGCCTGTTCCTCGGCGGCGCCTACCAGGAGGTGATGGGCAACCTGCACAACCTGTTCGGCAGCACCAATGCCGTGCACATCCGCCTCACCGGCGGCGGCGGCTACCGCCTCGACCACGTGGTGCGGGGCGACACCAACGCCGAGGTGCTGGAGGCCATGGAGCACGACCCGGAGCTGCTGCTGGAGCGGCTGCGGGTGGCCAGCGAGGCCGCGATCGGCCGCGGCACGCTCCGGATCAGCGAAGCCCGCCGCCTGATGGACCATCTGGAGGCGAGCCTGCGACAGACCACCTACCTGCAGAGCTGAACCGGAGGCCAGGCCCTGGTGCCGCCATGGCGGCTCAGCGGGCGCAGAACTGCACCCGCAGACTGAGCCGATCCAGCGGTGCGGGCAGCTCGTTGGGGTCAAACGGGGGAACCGCCGCATCGGCCATCACGGCGGCGCGCATCGGCATGGGCCGCATGCCCCCGCTCACCGACACCTCCAGGGGCTGCAGCTGGTGGAGACCGATCGCATCGGCGATGTCCTGGGCCTGGCGCCTGGCGTCCTGGTACGCCCCGCGCAGCAGTTGGCGTCGGGCCGCCAGATCGCCGGCGGCGCCCGCCTCTGCCGAGACGGGCGCCAGGCGCACCCCGGGCAGCGCCCCCACCTGGCGCACCAGCGCCTGCAGCCGGGCGGGGGCGAGCTGACCCGTCACCTGCAGCGATGCCTGCACGGCGGCCGGGGTGGAACCGTTGGCCGGCCGCTGCCAGGTGGAGGGAGAGCTCACCTGCAGCTCACGCACCGCCAGGGATTGGAGGGTGTTGCGCACCGTCGCCAGGCGGCGCTGCAGGGCCGCAAGGGCAGCGTCACTGCCGACCCCTTCCGCCTCCAGGGCCAGGGAAAACCGCAGCAGTTCGGTGCGGCGCTTCAGTTCGGCGCTGCCCTCCGCCACGAGCAGGGTGCCGCTGCAGCTGAGCTGCACCTGGCCCTGGCCCCAGGCCCCACCCGGAGCCAGGCCGAGCAGCGTGCCGACCAGGCAGGATCCCGCCAGCAGGCTGGCGATGCGGTTGACCATCGCGGCACAGGTCCGTCTACAGCGTGCAGCTTGGCTGCCGGATCAGCTGTTCGGCCACAGCGTGCGGCGAATCGGTGGGCTGCAGCCAGGCGGTGCAACAGCCCTCCGCCCCCCAGCCATCGGCACCGTCGCACCAGCCCTCCAGCCGCAACTTGCTGCCCAGCAGCACGAGCTGGAAGGTCCAGTCGCGGCGGGCATGAATCACAAAGGTGCCGGCCATCACGCACCTCCTTGTCCAAGTGGGTAACCACAGGGTTCCCCACCTGTCCCAGCCGGCCATGGATTGGGAACAGTTGGCGGATTGGCCGTCAGGCCCCCAGGTCCAGGCGCAGCTGGGCCCGGGCCTGCTCCAGCGCCCCATCCAGGGCCGCCCCGTCGCGGCCACCGGCCTGGGCCAGGTTGGGCCGGCCGCCGCCGCCGCCGCCGCAGGTCCTGGCGACCCCGCCGATGAAGGCACCGGCCTTGGGGCCGGCGGCGATCACGGCCTTGCCGAAGGCGGCCACCAGGATCACCTTGCTCAGATCGGCGGGATCGGGCAGGCCACCCAGCACCACTGCGGCGGTGTCGCCCAGCTGGTCGGCCAGGCCCTGGGCCGCGCTCTGCAGGCCGGCCCCCTCCACCCCATCGAGCCGGGCCACCAGCACCCGAAAGGCACCCACCGGCTCTGCCTGGGCCGCCAGCGCCGCGGCCTTGGCCACCGCCAGCTCGCCGCGGGCCGCCGCCAGGGCCTTCTGGCTGGCCTTGAGCTCGTCGGCCAGCTGGGCCACCCGCTCCACGATCTCGCTGGGCTGGGCCTTGAAGCGCTCGGCCAGGGGCTTCACCACAGCCTCGCGCTCCTTCAGGTAGGCCAGCACGGCAGGGCCGGCCACCGCCTCGATGCGGCGGATGCCGGCGGCCACGCCGCTCTCGCTCACGATCTTGAACAGGCCGATCTCGGCGGTGTTGGCCACGTGGGTGCCGCCGCAGAGCTCCATCGACACCCCGGGCACATCCACCACCCGCACCACATCGGCGTACTTCTCGCCGAACATCGCGACGGCGCCGGCGGCCTTGGCTTTCTCGATGGCCATCTCCTGCACCTCAAGGCTGTGGGCCTCGCTGATCCAGCCGTTGATCAGCGCCTCGATCTGCTCCAGCTCGGCGGCGCTCACGGCCCGGGGGCAGTGGAAGTCGAACCGCAGGCGATCGAAATCCACCAGCGAACCGGCCTGGCCGATGCCCGGATCCACCACCTGCTTGAGGGCTGCCTGCAGCAGGTGGGTGGCGGTGTGGTTGGCCTGGGCGCGGCGGCGGCAGGCGCGGTCCACCTGGGCGTTCACCAGATCACCCACCGCCAGGCTGCCGCGCTCGATCCGACCGCTGTGCACAAACACCGAGCGGTTGCGGCTGACGCCCTCGATCGCCACGATCACGCCATCCCCGCCGGCTCCGTCGCCGGAGAGCACGCCGCGGTCGCCGATCTGGCCGCCGCCCTCGCCGTAGAAGGGGGTCACGTCGAGCACCAGTTGCACCGCATCGCCGGCCGT
>JBEDAU010000056.1:0-2852 GCA_041177605.1 Cyanobacteriota bacterium
CAGCCTTTTCTAGCAACAACTGCGTGTCGCGAAACCAGCACGAGATCAAGAGCGACAAGTGCGGCAGAACGACAGGCGATTGAACAGGACAGGTGATCAACGAGCCAGTTGGCGAACTCGCCCAATCCAGGCTCTGTTGTTGTGCCAGACCGCGACGATGGCAGCCGCCGCCGGGCTGGCTTCAGCCATGACCATGCTTCTGCTTGCCCAGCTGGTGGCGCCGCCACTGCAGCAGGGGCCCGTGCGGCTGCCTGAGCATCGCCCCGCTGAGCAGCGCCCGGTTCGCTCCGCCCCAACCGCTCCCCAACCCCGCCTGGACGTGGCTCCGGACACCCGGCCCGCGCAGCCCGATGCGGGCCAGCTGGGTCCCGAGCCGTCGGCGATGCCCCCCGCAGCGCTCCCGACCAACCATCCGGTGGTGGAGGGGCTGACGATTTACAAGCCCGATCAGCTGCGCGCCATCCTGGCCCGCTGCAGCACCGTCGCTGATCCGGAAGAGAGGCTCAATGCTTGCGCTGCGGCCCTGTCGGCCCGGTTTGTGGCCGATGGCTACATCAACAGCCGGGTGTTCGTTGACACCACGCAGCTCCCGGCCCGGCTTCTGGTGGTGGAAGGTCGCCTGGTGGAGCTGCGGGTGAACGGCAATGACGCCTGGCTCAACCGCCGCGTCGCCCGGCTGATGCGCTCCCTGCAGGGTCAGCTGCTGCACCTGCCCAGCCTGGAGCGGCAACTGCAGCTGCTGCGCCGCGTGCCGGGGGTGAAACAGGTGCGCGGCAACCTCTCCCGCCTGGGCAGTGATCCCACCCAGGCCAGCCTCACCATCGCCCTGGAGGGTGGAGCGCCCCGCTGGCAGGGCGATCTCTCCATCCGCAACGACGGCAACAGTGGCTCCGGTGAGGCCCGCGCCCTGGCCAGCCTGCTGAAACCCGGCGCCCTCACCGCCGGCGACACGCTGCTGGTCTACGGGGAACTCAACGGCGAGACCGATCCAGAACTGGGCCTGGCCCTCAGTGCGCTCACCTATCGGCTGCCGCTTGGCGACGCCTGGAGCTTCACCACCGCCATTGGTGTCAGCCGCCGCAACCTGATCGAACTGCCCGCGGCCGATCTCTCCAATGAGCAGGTGCAGGCGCTCGGCCAGCTCGAGTGGGTGTTCTCCGAGAGCCTCTCGCAGCGCTGGAGCGCTTTCCTGGGCCTCAGCGGCACCAGCAGCCGCAACCTGGTGGATGGCCAGTCGTTGCCCTCCTCCCTGCCTGAGATCCTCCGCACTCCCCGCACCGGCTACCTGAAGCTCGGCCTCAGCGGCAGCGGCGAGGGCGTGGGGCTGGCCTGGGGCGGCAGCGGTTACCTGATGGCTGCTGCCTCAGGCCTGTTGCCCAGCGACCAGCGCCAGGAGTGGCGTGCGGCCGGGCTGGACCCCTCCCAGGCCGGCGCCGTGGGCGGGTTGCTCTCCGTCGCCTGGGCCTTTGCGCCGCGTTGGCAGCTCAACGGCCGACTCGCCGGCCAGTGGGCCTTCAATCCACTGCTGCCCTCCATGCAGTTCAGCCTTGGCTCGGATGTGGGTCTGCGGGGCCTGCCCGGCCAGCTGGTCAGCGGCGACAGCGGCTGGCTGGCTGTGACCGAGCTCGCCTGGACCATGTGGCAGAACCGCACCCATGCCCTGCAACTGGTGCCGTTCATCGGCGCCGGCGGTGTTCGCACTGAGGTGAACGGCTCCCGCTTCAGCGAAACCCTCGGCTCGGGAGGGTTGCTGCTGCGCTGGTTGGCCGGCGACAACTGGGCCTTCGAGCTGGGCTGGGCCCATCAGTTCGGCTCCGACAACCTCAACGGTCCCTGGAATGACTGGGTGCTGGACGACGGCCTCTACGCCAAGATCCAGTTCCGCTTCTGACGCTCCACTCACCTGGGCTCATCGCCACGCCTCAGTCAGCGCTCTGTCCAGCTGTCCAGGCCTGCGGTTGTCTGTTCAGGCCTGCGGTGGGGGGAACAGGGTTCCGCGTCTTGGGGATCGGGATCTAGCCATTGTTTGACAACCGACGGGGCCAGCTTCAAGATCCTCCGGGGGTGGATCGCTGGCTCTCAGGCCTGGAGAACTGCAATGGCTCAGCCGATGATCATCGCCACCCACAGCTATCGGGGCGGAACCGGCAAGTCGAATGTGACGGCCAACCTGGCGGTTGAGCTGGCCAGGAGCGGCCACCGCGTGGGGGTCATCGATACCGATCTGCCCTCGCCTGGAGTGCATATTCTGTTTGCGCAAGATCAGCCGGTCACCACAGTCAATGGAGTGCTTTATAACCATTACACGGTCGACAAGGCGATGATCAACGTGACCCCCGAAGAACTCGGGGGCAACGGTGAAATCTGGCTCCTGGCTGGGAGTCCGAGACCGGGAGACATCGCCCAGATCATCAACGAGGGCTACCCGCTGGAGCAGCTCGTTGACATCTATCGGGATTTCGGCAAGGCAGCGAATTTAGACTTTCTGTTTGTTGATACCCATCCCGGCATCAATGAGAGCACCTTGATGTCAATCACCGTAGCTGATCTGCTGCTCATGCTGTTGCGCCCTGATCGACAGGACTACCAGGGCACTGCTGTCACCGTGGATGTGGCGCGAAAGTTAGGGGTGCCAGCTTTGCGGTTCATCGTCAACAAGGCCATCAGCAGTCTTGACTGGACCAGTCTCCAGAGCACAATTGAACAGACCTACGGGGATACCTGTCTGGCCATCCTGCCCCAGTCCGATGAGATCATGCGCTATGGCGGCAACGGCCTGTTCTGCATGCAGCAGCCTGACCACCCCCTTTCCGTAGCTCTGCGAGAGGTGGGTGCTGAGGTTGCCGCCCTGC
>JBEDAU010000057.1:0-2713 GCA_041177605.1 Cyanobacteriota bacterium
CCCCGAGCTGCAGCGCGGCCGCCGCCGCCAGATCCTGCAGGCCATCGTTGACCCGATCGGCTACTACCGCCGCTGCTTCGCCGCCCATCCGGGCGTGGTGCGGGTCACCATCTCCCCCACCCTGCCGCCGCGCCAGGTGCTGCTCAGCGATCCGGCCGTGCTGCAGGAGCTGTTCAACCGCGACAACGGCAAGGGCATCAGCGCGCCGGGGTCGCTCAACGGGCTGCTGGCCCAGGTGGTGGGGGAGCACTCGATCCTGATGCTGGAGCCGGCGCCCCACCGGGCCCGGCGCCGCCTGCTCACCCCTCCCTTCCACGGCGAGCGGCTCAAGGCCTACGGCGCGCTGATCGTGGGCCTGGCCGACGGCGCCCTGGCCGATCTGGGCCGCGGCGATCGTTTCGACGCCCGCGAGCGCATGCAGCGGATCACCATGGGCGTGATCCTCACGGCCGTGTTCGGCCTGCATGAGGGGGAGCGCTACCGCCGCCTGGAGGCGCTGCTGCAGCGCAGCCTCGAGCTGCGGGCCGGCCGCTTCGGCTCGCTGCTGCTGTTCTTCCCCCTGCTGCGCCGCGACGCCGGTCCCTGGAGTCCTGGAGGCCGGCTGCGGCGGATCGAGGCGGAGATCCGCGCCCTGCTGCTGCAGGAGGTGGCCGAGCGGCGCCAGGCCCTGGCCGCCGGTGAGCAGCGCGCCGACGTGCTCAGCCTGCTGATGGCCTGCCGCGACGAGCAGGGCCGCGGCCTCTCCGACGACGAGCTGCACGACGAGCTGATCACCCTGCTGTTCGCCGGCCACGAGACCACCGCCACGGCCCTCACCTGGGCCCTGCACTGGATCCACCGCCAGCCGCCGGTGCGCCAGCGGCTGCTGGAGGAGCTCCAGGACCTGGAGCGTTCCGGCGGCGGCGACGACCCGGAGGCGATCAGCCGGCTGCCCTACCTGGGGGCGGTGGTCAACGAGGTGCTGCGCATCCACCCGGTGGCGATGCTCACCTTCCCGCGGCTGGTGGAGGAACCCCTGGAGCTGGCCGGCCACGCCTTCGAGCCCGGCGACGTGCTGATCGGCTGCATCCAGGCCGTGCATGAGCGGCCCGACCTCTATCCCGATCCCCAGCGCTTCGAGCCGCAGCGCTTCCTGGAGCGCAGCTATGGCCCGGCCGAATTCCTGCCCTTCGGCGGCGGCGCCCGCCGCTGCCTGGGCGCCGCTCTGGCGGTGTACGAGATGAAGCTGATCCTGGCCACCCTGCTGCGGCGCCAGCCGCTGGAGCTCTGCCAGGGCTCCGACCGGCCGATCCCGCCCCGCCGCCGCGGCTTCACCCTCGGCCCCTCGCGGCCGGTGCGGCTGCGCCTGCGCTGAGGCGGCCGCAGGGCCGAAACTGGATGCCCCAGCGTCTGCCCGCCGCGATGACCCCAGCCCTGGCCGCCAGCTCCCCGCCACCGGGTGCTGGTGGCGACCCGGCGCTGAGGGGCCGCGGCGGCCCCCTAAAACTCGATCCCCTTCTGCGCCTTCACCCCCTGCTCGCGGAAGGGGTGGCGCACCAGCTTCATCTCGGTCACCAGGTCGGCCCGCTCCAGCAGGGCCGGCGGGGCGCCGCGGCCGGTGAGGGCCACGTGGGTGAGCTCGGGCCGCAGGGCCAGCCCCTCCAGCACCTGCTCCACCGCCAGGTAGCCCAGCTTCAGGGCCACGTTCACCTCGTCGAGCACCACCAGCTTGCGGCTGGCGTCGGCCAGGTAGGCGCAGGAGCGCTCCCAGGCCTGCTGCACCAGCATCCGGTCGCGCTCCCGGTCCTGGGTTTCCCAGGTGAAGCCCTCCCCCAGGGCATGCCAGGCCAGGGCATCGCCGAACAGCTCCAGCGCCCTGGCCTCGCCCGGCTGCCAGCCGCCCTTGATGAACTGCACCACCGCCACCGCCTCGCCGTGGCCCAGGGTGCGCAGCACCAGCCCGAGGGCGGCGGTGGTCTTGCCCTTGCCGTCGCCGGTGAACACCAGCACCAGCCCCTTCTCCCGGTTGCGCGCGCTCACCCGCTGGCGCTGCACCTCCTGGCGGCGGGCCATGCGGCGCTGGTAGGCCTCCGCTTCGCGCTCGGGGGCCAGCTCGCCGCCGGGGCCCAGCTCGGCGGCCAGCTGGTCGAGGCCGGTTTCGATCTGGGGCATGGCGGGTGGCAGCGGGGGGAACGGGCGATCGGCGCACTCTGACGGGCTCAGGCCACCTGCTGCCGCCCGCCCCGGGCCCGCGCCAGCGCCGCATCCACCGCCTGCTGCTGGTCGCGGCGGGTGATCCAGTGGTGGTAGGTGCGGGTGTGGATCGCCACCGAGTGGCCCATCATCCGCGCCGCCACCGTGTCGGGCAGGCCGATGTGGATGGTGCGCACGGCCCAGGCGTGGCGCAGATCGTAGGGGGTGATCGGCAGGGCGTAGCGCCGGAACTGCTCCGCCACCCGCCGGCCCACCTGCTGCAGGGTGGTGCGGCGCAGGTCGGTGCGCACCGCCGGCAGCAGGGCCGGATCGGCGCCGAGCCGCTCCAGCTCGAAGCGCTCCACCCACTCCGGCTGAAACGGCCACACCTGGTGCTCGCCGGTCTTGCTGGTGGGCAGCACCCGGATCACCCGATCACCGCCCGGTGCCAGGGCCGAGAGGTCGGCGAAGAACACCTCGTGGTTGCGCAGGCCGTAGGTGGCCATCAGGCCGTAGGCCAGCCGCCAGGCGGGGTTGGGGA
>JBEDAU010000058.1:0-4344 GCA_041177605.1 Cyanobacteriota bacterium
GTGCTGGCCAGGGCCGGAATCCGGGGTCCGAAGAACACCCGGCGGCAGAGGCTGAGCAGGTACACGGGCGTGAGCACCAGGCCGATGGCCGCCAGCACCACGGCGATCACCCGGAAGCCGGTGGTGAAGCTGTCGTTGGCGGTGACCCCGAGGAACACGGTGATCTCGCTCACGAAGCCGCTCATCCCGGGCAGGGCCAGGGAGGCCAGGGAGCTGGCCAGGAAGAAGGCGAAGGTGATCGGCAGGGCCTTGGCCAGGCCGCCCATGTTGGGGATCGAGAGGGTCTCGGTGCGCTCGTAGAAGACGCCCGTGACGAAGAACATGGCCGCCGCGATCAGGCCGTGGCTGATCATCTGCAGCATGGCGCCGCTCAGGCCGAGGGCGTCGACGGCGCCGATGCCCAGCAGCACGAAGCCCATGTGGCTCACCGAGCTGCAGGCGATGCGCCGCTTCACGTTGTCCTGGGCGAAGGCGTTGAGGGCGCCGTAGACGATGTTGACGATGCCGAGCACCACCAGGGCCGGCGCCAGGGTGAGGTGGGCCTCCGGCAGCATCTGCACGTTGAAGCGCAGCAGGGCGTAGCCACCCATCTTCAGCAGCACCCCCGCCAGCAGCATCGACACCGGCGCGTTGGCCTCGCCGTGGGCGTCGGGGAGCCAGGTGTGCAGGGGGAACATCGGCAGCTTGACGCCGAAGCCCACCAGGAAGCCGAGGTAGCAGAGCAGGCCAAAGGTGCCGCCGGGGCTGCGGGCGGCCAGTTCGGCCAGGTTGAAGGTGAAGGGACCGTGCAGGGCCAGGGCCAGGCCGCTGACCAGGATCAGCAGGGAGGCGGTGGCCGTGTAGAGGATGAACTTGGTGGCGGCGTACTGGCGCTGCTTGCCGCCCCAGATGGCGATCAGCAGATAGACCGGCACCAGTTCCAGTTCCCAGGCCAGGAAGAACAGCAGGAAATCCTGGGAGAGGAACACCAGCCCCTGGGCCGAGGCCTGCACCAGCATCAGGGCGAAGTAGAGGCGGCTCTTGCGGTTGATGCGCCAGCTGGCAGCCACCGAGAGCAGGGTCACCAGGCCGGAGAGCACCACCAGTGGCGCCGACAGGCCATCGGCCCCCAGGGACCACTCCAGGCCCAGGGGGGCCACCCAGCTGACCCGCTCCACCAGCTGCAGGCCGCTGAGGCTGCCGTCGAAGTGCTGGCTGAAGCAGACCAGCATCAGCACCAGATCAGCCAGCAGCACCGCCAGGGCGATGGTGCGGGGCAGGCGCGGGTCGCTGCCATCGCCGGGCAGCAGGGGCAGGAACAGGGCCGCCGCCGCCGGCAGCAGGACGATCAGGCTCAGCCAGGGGAAGGCTTCAGGTGTGGGGATGGACGCGGCCAGGAGCGGCAGGTTGGCGTCCATCGCACCCGTCTCAAGATTGTGACCGAATTTATCAGCGTCCCTGCCGCGAATGGGTAGATCTACCTAAGTCTTGCCGGCGGCGGGGCTGTCGGGCAGCGGCTCCCAGTGGCTGCCCTCCTGCTGGATGCCCAGCACCTCGCCGCGCGACTCCACCCCGGCCCGGTGCCAGGCGCGCACCATGGCCAGGCGCACGTCGTCGGCCACCTCGGCGCGGCACAGCGCCAGCAGGCTGGGCCCGGCGCCGCTGATCACACAGCCCCAGGCACCGGCCGCCAGGGCGGCCTCGCGCACCTTCTGGCCGCCGGCGATCAGCCCCCAGCGGTAGGGCTCATGCAGCCGGTCGTGCATGCCGTCGCTGATCAGATCGCCGTTGCCGGTGCGCAGGCCCTGCAGCAGCAGGGTGAGGGCGCCCAGGTTGATCACCGCATCCCCCACCGGGATCGCCTTGGGCATGGCCCGCCGCGCCTCACTGGTGGTGAGTCGGATGGCCGGGATCGCCACCACCGCCACCACCTGGGGCGACCACTCGCAGCGCACCACCCGCCAGCGGTGGGAGGCCGCCTTGGCGGTGAGGCAGAGGCCCCCCACCAGGGATGGCACCACGTTGTCGGGATGGCCCTCGATGTCGATGGCCAGCTCCAGCAGCTTTTCCTTGCTGAGCGGTTCGCCCACCAGGGCATTGGCGCCGATCAGGCCCGCCACGATGGCGGTGGCGCTGCTGCCCAGGCCCCGGGCCGGTGGCACCGCCAGGCGCACCCGGGCCTCCAGGGCCACCGGCTCGAGCCCGGCCTCCTTCCAGACCCGCTGGGCCGAGCGGTAGACGAGGTTGTCGGGGCCGCCACGCAGGTGGGCCCCCTCGCTCCCCTCGATGATCAGGTCGAACCGCTCGCTGTCGCCCTCGATGCAGCGCATCTCGAACACGTTGTCGAGCGCCAGCGCCGCTCCGAGGCAATCAAAGCCCGGCCCCACGTTGGCGGTGGTGGCCGGCACGTGCACGACTACCCCTTGCCCGACCCGGGGACTCGCCATGGTGATGGTGCTGCTGGGGCCAGTGTCTCAGGCCAGCTGAATCGCCCCCACCGCCTCAGCCCAGCAGCATGCGGGCCCGGCAGGCGGCACTGAAGCTGCCGATCGCCGGGTCGGTGATCGCCGTGATCGGAATGGTCTCCAGCACAGCCCGCAGCCTGCCCTTGGCCAGCACCGCGTCACGGAACAGGGGGCCCTGCAGCTCCGCCAGCAGTTTGCCGGCGGTGCCCCCCGCCAGCCAGATGCCGCCACGGCAGAGGCCGGCCAGGGCCAGATCTCCGCAGGCCCGCCCGTAGGCCGCCAGCCAGAGGTCGAGGGCCCGGCGGGCGAGGGGCTCCCCGACGGCGGCCGCCGCCGCCACTGCCGCCGGCAGATCTCCCCGTTCGCGGGCCAGGGGATGGTCGCCGCCGGGGTGGTGTTCGGCCAGAAGCCAGCGGGCCACGTGGCCAAGCCCCGTGCCGCTCACCACCCGTTCCACCGACAGCCGCTCCAGGCCCAGATCGGCCAGCAGCCACCGGCGCAGCTGCCATTCGGCGGCATCGGTGGCGGCGAAGTCGGCGTGCCCCCCTTCGCTGGCCACGGCCCGCAGGCCCCCGGCGGTGGGGATGCCGTAGGCCACCCCCAGGCCCGTGCCGGCCCCCACCACCAGCCGGGGCTCGCCCTCCTGGGCCTGGCCAGCGCGGATCGGTGCCTGCTGGTCGGGCCGCAGATGGGGCAGGCCGTAGATCAGCACGGCGAAGTCGTTGACCAGCTCCACCCGGCCAATGGCGGTGGCGCTCACCAGGTGCTGCTCATCCAGCTGCCAGGGGAGGTTGGTCAGGCGGGCCTGGCCCCCCTGAACCGGTCCGGCCACGGCCAGGCAGGCGGCGGCGGGATGGTCGGTGTGGCCCCGGCCTGCGGCCTCCTCGAGGAAGCGGCAGACCATCGGCGCCAGGTCGGGCCAGTCGGCCGAGCTGTAGCGCTCCTGGCACAGGGGCTGCAGCTGGTGCTCGCCGCCCAGCCGGTAGAGGCTGAGCCGGGTCTTGGTGCCGCCGATGTCGCCCGCCAGCAGGGTGGTCATGGCCTGGCGGGCAGGCCCAGGCCGGCGGCCCGGCCTGCGTTGGCGGCGGCGGCGGCCGTGATCAGATCGGCCAGGGCCACGCTGCCCAGATCGCCCTCGCGGCGGCTGCGCAGGCTGAGCTGGCCGGTCTCCGCCTCCTTGGCGCCGATCACCGCCAGCACGGGGATCTTCATCTGCTCGCCGGTGCGGATCAGCTTGCCGAGGCGATCGCCGGAGGCATCCACCGTGGCGCGGACCCCGGCAGCCTTGAGCTGAGCCACCACGTCGGCGGCGTAGGGGCGCACCTCATCGGTGACCGGCAGCAGGCGGATCTGCTCGGGGGCCAGCCAGAAGGGGAAATCGCCGGCGTAGTTCTCGGTCATGATCCCGAAGAACCGCTCCAGCGAGCCGAAGATGGCCCGGTGAATCATGATCGGCCGCTGGCGCGTGCCGTCGGCCGCCACGTACTCCAGATCGAAGCGCTCGGGCAGGTTGAAGTCGAGCTGGATGGTGGAGCACTGCCACATCCGGCCGATGGCGTCCTCGATCTTGAGGTCGATCTTGGGGCCGTAGAAGGCGCCGCCGCCTTCATCGATCTTGTAGGCCCAGCCCTTGCGATCGAGGGCCTCGATCAGGCCCTGGGTGGCCAGCTCCCACACGGCGTCGGTGCCGATCGATTTCTCCGGCCGGGTGGAGAGGTTGATCTCGTAGCTGCGGAAATCGAAGGTGGAGAGGATCTGCTCGGTGAGATCAAGGATGCGCAGGATCTCATCGCTGATCTGCTCCGGCAGGCAGAACACGTGGGCGTCGTCCTGGGTGAAGCCGCGCACGCGCATCAGGCCGTGCATCACGCCCGGGCGCTCGTAGCGATACACGGTGCCC
>JBEDAU010000059.1:0-2754 GCA_041177605.1 Cyanobacteriota bacterium
GCCTCGAGGCAGATGCGACCAAAGGTGCTGCCCATCGGCTCGGGGTTCCAGAGCATCTTGCGAGCCGTCCAGGGCATCATGCTCATCGGGTTGTAGCCCGGCTGGAGCAAGCCCTGGTCAAAGCCATACTGCTCCAGATGGGTATGGGGCTGGAGGCCGATGAAGAAAATGGCCGGTTCCACCTTGTCGGCCCCGAAGATGCGCTCCAGCTCGCGGTGATAGGCCACGGTCTGGCGGATCGTCTCCGGGCGCTCGTCGATCACGTTGAAGGAGTAATTGACCGACACGTGCTGGCGAAAGCCAGCCCGCGCCAGCATCCTGCAGCTCTCCAGCACGGTGCGCAGGTTGTAGCCCATGCGCATTTTGCGCACGAGTTCCTGGGAGCCGGAGGTAATGCCGATCTCGAAATACTCCATCCCAGTGGCCACCATCAGCTCGGCCAGCTCGGCGTCGAGGTTGTCGGCCCGGATGTAGGCGGCCCAGCGGATGTCGTGCCAGCCCTGGGCCTGAATCGCACGCAGCAGCTGCTTGGCGTCGTCGATGTAGCGCCGGGCCGGGATGAACTGGGCATCGGTGAACCAGAAGCCACGCACCCCCCGCGCATAGAGCTGGCGCATCTCAGCGATCACCTCCTCCACAGGATTGACGCGAACCGCCTTGCCCTCCACCACCGTGTAAACGCAGTAGCAACAGTTGTGGGGACAGCCACGTTTGGTCTGCACGCCCACGTAGAAGTCACCGCCATCGAGATACCAGTCAAGCTGGGGCCAGATCGAGGCGATGTAGTCGTAATTGCAGGCGGTTTTTTCCAGACCCGCTGGCTGCTCATGGATCAGTCCGGGCCGCGGCAGCTCACCGGCCAGGAAACAGCGCTCGCGCTCCAGCGACTCGCCGCGGATCAGCTTCTCCAGCAGCGGTTCCCCCTCCCCCACCGATACCACCGTGCCAGTGGGCAGCTTGCGGCCGAGCTGCTCATAGAACACGCTGACGGCACCGCCGCCGATCACGGCCCGGGCATCGGGGTGATGGCGCCGGGCCCAGCGCACGCCACGGCGCACGAGGCGCAGGTTGCGACCCAGTTCGCCGTAGAAAGAGCGCATCAGCTGCAGCCCCCCCAGGGCGCCCCGCAGTCGCTTCAGCGGATTGCGGGCGTAGAAGGCCTCGAACGAGTGCTGCAGGGGGTTGCCGCTGCGGCCATCCACCGGGGCATAAATCTGAATGTCGCGCCAGGAGAACACCAGCAGCGTGGGCTCAAAGCGCTCCACCGCCTGGCGCAGCAGCCGCTCCACATCGAGCAGCGGCACGGCGGCCAGATCCAGGATCTGCTGCGGCAGGGCAGGAAACTGCTTGTGCAGGTGATCGGCCAGATACACCGGCCCGATCGGGAAGATCGGATTGCAGGGCAGGCGCACCAGCAGCACCCGGTGGCTTGGGCAGGCGGGCACGGCGGCAGGCCCCTTGGTCTTGGGTGCCCGGACGCTAACAACCTCGCTCAGCCGGATGGGCCCGGATCCAGGCGCTGCAAGCGGTGCCGGCAGCGCTCCAGCCGGACGGCCAGGCTGCGGGGCAACCAGCCCCACCACTCGGCGTGCACACACAGCCGCGGATGCAGCTGCCAGCCGGCCGCCGCCAACCGCCGGGCGAGGGCGTCGGGCTGCCGCTGGGGATAGGCCGGATTGATCACATCGTGCAGGTCAATCCCGCCGAGATCATCAATGCCGGCCTCCAGGGCATCCACCAGCCGCTCCTGGGGCCAGAGATTCGGTGGCAGCTGCAGGTGCACCTGCGGGGGCAGGATGGTCCTGGCCGCCTCGATCAACTCGAGCAGTTCGGCCACCGCCTGCGGCGGCAACGGCCCGGCAGCCGCACCATCGGGACGCCACGGCTGCAGGATCACCTCCTGAATATGGCCCCACTGCCCCTGGATCAGCGCCAGGAGTTCCAGGGCCTCCAGCCGCTCCGCACGGCTCTCCCCCAGCCCCAGCAGCAAACCAGTTGTGAAGGGAATACCAAGCCGGCCGGCCTGCTCGATCTGGGCCAGCCGCAGCTCCAGCCGCTTGCTGGGGGCATGGCGATGCAGGTGGTCGTAGGCAGGCCCCAGTCCCTCCAACATCAGCCCCATCGACGGGTTGAGGCGACCCAGGGCTGCCATCTCCCCCAGCGCCAGCGGACCGGCATTGGTGTGGGGCAACCGGCCGGCCTGCAGCGCCAGGCGACTGAGGGCCAGCAGACGCGCGAACCAGGCCCGGCGGCCCGGGGATTGGGGCGCCACCTCGCCGCTGAGCAGCAACACCTCCAGGGCCAGGGGCCGCGCCTCCAGGGCGGCGGCGGCTTCGCCATCAGCCAGGGCATCGCCGGGCAGGCCAGCTGCAACCTGATCGGGCGGCAGCCGAAAACTGCAGTAGCCGCAGGCGTTGAAACACTGGCGGGTGGGCACCAGGGTGAGGCTGGGGCTCCAGGTGACCTGGCGAGGGCGGGACAACCGACGAACCACAAGCGGAGCTGATGGGAGGGATGAGCAGGGCTGAGGGTCCGGAGCGGGCGGCTTCTTCACAAACCATGCAATGTTCCGTTACAGTCCGCTGTGACGGGATTCCGTCGGCAGGTTTCCGGTCCGCCGGCACCCGCCCTATTTACCGGTCTTCCGGGGTTCCGGCCCTGGGTTTCCACTCTTCTCTCGTTCTCATGACCACCACTCTCCAGCAGCGCTCCGGCGCCTCCAGCTGGCAGCAGTTCTGCGAGTGGGTCACCTCC
>JBEDAU010000060.1:0-6966 GCA_041177605.1 Cyanobacteriota bacterium
CACTCCCCTTGGCCGACTCCCTCCCCCTGTCGATTCAGCTGGCCTGGCTGACTCCCCTCTACGGCTTCGCAGGCATGCTCCTGTCGTTGCCCTGGGCCACCGGCTGGATTCGGCGCAACGGTCAACGGCCCGCGGCCTACATCAATCTGCTCGCCACCCTGGTGGCGGTGGTGCATGGCTCCCTGCTGCTGCGGCAGGTGGCGCTGATCGGCCCCCAGCACCTCAGCCTGCCCTGGTTCCAGGCCGCCGATCTGCAGCTCCGCATCGGCCTGGATCTTTCCTTCACCAACCTGGCGGCGGTGGAGATGGTGACCCTGCTGAGCCTGGCGGCCCAGGCCTTCGCTCTGGGTTACCTCGACAAGGAGTGGTCACTGGCCCGCTTTTATGCCCTGGTGGGGTTCTTCGAAGGTGCCCTGGTCGGGGTGATGCTGAGCAGCAGTCTGTTCATGAGCTATTTCCTGCTGGAGATGCTCACCCTCTCCACCTATCTGCTGGTGGGCTTCTGGTATGCCCAGCCCCTGGTGGTGACCGCCGCCCGCGATGCCTTCCTCACCAAGCGGGTGGGCGATGTGCTGCTGCTGATGAGCGTGGTGGCCCTCTCCGCCTGGGCCGGGTCGCTGGAGTTCAACGACCTCTATGCCTGGGCAGCCGAGGCCCGAGCCTCCGGCCGTGTGACTCCCCTGGCCGGGGCGCTGCTGGGGCTGGGCCTGATTGCCGGCCCGATGGGCAAGTGCGCCCAGTTCCCAATGCACCTCTGGCTGGATGAGGCCATGGAGGGGCCCAACCCCGCCTCGATCCTGCGCAACTCCGTGGTGGTCACCGCCGGGGCGCTGGTGCTGCTCAAGCTGATGCCCCTGCTCAACCTCTCGCCGGTGCCGGTCACGGTGCTGCTGGTCGTGGGCACGATCAGCGCTGTGGCCGGGGCCCTGGTGGCCCTGGCCCAGGTGGACCTCAAACGGGCCTTTTCCTACTCCACCACCTCCTACCTGGGGCTGGTCTTCATCGCCATCGCCCTGCAGCAGCCGGGTCTTGCCTTGCTGCTGCTGCTCTCCCACGGCCTCGCCAAGGCCCTGTTGTTCATGAGTGTGGGCAGCATCATCGCCACCACCACCTGCCAGGACCTGACCGAGCTGGGCGGGCTCGGCACCCGCATGCCCGCCACCATCACCGCCTACCTGGTGGGAGCCGCCGGGCTGGTGGGTCTGCTGCCCCTGGGCTGTTTCTGGTGTTATGGCCTGGGTGTCGAGGTGTTCTGGCGCCAGGCTCCCCTGTTCGCCGGCGTGCTGCTGCTCACCAATGCCCTTACGGCGATCAATCTCACCCGGGTGTTCCGCTCGCTGTTCCTCGGCCCGGTGCTGCCCAAAACCCGGCGCGCTCCCGAAGTCAACTGGCTGATGGCGCTGCCGATGGTCAGCCTCACCGTGCTCGTGCTGCTCACGCCCGCCCTGATGCAGCGGCTCGATCCCGTGCCGGGCATTGCCTCCTTCTCCCTTCCGGTGGCCGTTGCGGTGGCGGCCTCCGGCTTGATCGGTGTGGCGATCGGCTCCCGGGTGCAGCTGGATCAGTTCTGGTCCCGGGCGATTCAGCAGCCGTTCCGCACCGTGCAGGAGCTGCTGGCTTTCGACTTCTACACCGAGCGCTTCTACCGCTCCACCATCGTGGCCCTGGTGGCCGGCCTGGCCCGGCTGATCAATGCCGTGGACCAGCGGGTGGTGAACGGGCTGGTCAACGGTATCGGCACCCTCTCCCTGCAGAGTGCGGAGAACCTCAAGCTCAGCGTCAGCGGCCAGCTGCAGAGTTACGTGCTCACGGTGGTGCTGGCGATCGTGCTGCTGCTCACCGCCCTGGGCTGGATCGCCACCGGAGGGATGGCCTGATGGCGCTGCTCCAGTCGATTCCGCTGCTCTCGCTCCTGCTGGTGGTGCCCCTGCTGGGCAGCGCCCTGCTGTTGCTCTGGCCGGGCCAGCCCAGCCCCCAGCGGCTGCGCGCCACCTCGATCGTGGTCCTGGCCCTGCAGCTGCTGCTCAGCCTGCTGGTGCTGCTGGTCTTTGACCCGGCTGACCCCTCGCTGCAGCTGCGCGAGCAGCTGGCCTGGGTGCCCGGCATCGGCCTCGAGTACCGCCTCGGCGTGGATGGGCTGTCCCTGCCCCTGGTGCTGATCAACGCCGCCCTGACCCTGGTGGCCGCCATCTGCACCCGCGATTTCAGCAAGCGTCCCCGCATCTACTTCGCCATGCTGCTGCTGATCAGTGCAGCGGTGAACGGGGCGTTCCTGGCCGACAACCTGTTGCTGTTCTTCCTCTTCTACGAGCTGGAACTGATCCCGCTCTGGCTGCTGATCTCGATCTGGGGCGGTGCCCAGCGGGCCTATGCCGCCACCAAGTTTCTGATCTTCACGGCGATCTCCGGGGTGCTGATCCTGGCGGCCTTCCTGGGGCTGGCCCTGCTCACCGGCCAGGTTGATTTCAGCGTCACGCCGGTCAGCGGTGAGCAGCTGGCCCTCGGCAGCCAGCTGGTCCTGCTCACCGCGCTGCTGGTGGGCTTCGGGATCAAGATGCCGCTGGTGCCGTTCCACACCTGGCTGCCCGACGCCCATACCCAGGCCTCCACGCCGGTGTCGGTGCTGCTGGCCGGGGTGTTGCTCAAACTCGGCACCTACGGTCTGCTGCGCTTCGGCATGGGCCTGTTCCCCCAGGCCTGGACGCTGCTGGCCCCCTGGCTGGCCCTCTGGGCCGCCATCTCCGTGCTGTACGGCTCGCTGGCCGCCATCGCCCAGCGCGATATGAAGCGGATGGTGGCCTACAGCTCGGTGGGCCACATGGGCACCATCCTGCTGGCTGCGGCAGCCGCCACCCCGGTGGCCCTGCTGGGCGCTGAATTCCAGATGGTCAGCCATGGCCTGATCTCGGCCCTGTTGTTCCTGCTGGTGGGCACGGTGTACCGCAAGACCGGCACCCGGGACCTGGAGGTGCTGCGGGGCCTGCTCAACCCGGAGCGGGGCCTGCCGCTCACCGGCACCCTGATGATCCTGGGGGTGATGGCCAGTGCCGGCCTGCCCGGCATGGCCGGCTTCATCTCGGAATTTCTGCTCTACCGGGGCAGCATCACCAGCTACCCCCTGGCCACCCTGCTTTGCCTGGTGGGCTCAGGCCTCACGGCGGTGTACTTCCTGCTGCTGGTGAACCGGGCCTTCTTTGGCCGCCTGGCGATCACCACCCCGGCCGATCCGCTCGAGCACAGTCGACTCGATATCCAGCTGGCGCCGGTGGCCCCCCGCGAGACGATCCCTGCCCTAGCCCTGGCGATCGCCGTGGTCGCCATCGGTCTGGCCCCCTCCCTGCTGGGCCGGCTGAGCGAGGCCAGCACCACGACCATGGGCCTGCCCGGTGGCATCGCCATAGCCGTTCAGACCGCCGCTGTCACCGGAGGGCTGGGCTGATGCCGGTCATTCCTGCCGAGCTGACGCGATCGGGGGGGATGCCCCCGGCCGAAGAGCTGCAACGCCGCCTGTTGGCGGGCGAGACCCTGCTGGCCGACACCGCCGATCACCTGCTGGAGGTGGTGGGCGTGCTGGAGAGCTATGGCGAGGTGCTCGATGCCTACAGCATCAATCTCATCTATCAGGCGGAACAGCAGTTCCTCAATCCGTTCCCAGTCTTCAAGTATCTCGATGGAGACCTGAACCCTGCCAAGATCTGGCGCCATCTGAACCACGACCGCATCAATTTCGAGTACGCCGAGTACTGCATGAAGGCCATGCTCTGGCACGGCACGGGCGGCCTCGATGCCTATCTCGATTCCGACGCCTTCGCTGCCAACTGCGCCGCGATCATCGCCCGCAAGCGGCGCCGCGATCCCCTGCTCGGACTGCTGAATCCGCTGTTCCCCGCCTTCCTGCCGGAGCTGATCCGCAACGCCGCCACCACCCATGCCCTGGGGCAGTTCTGGCGGGTGATGAGCGACCTGTTCCTGGATCTGGCGGCCGCGGAGCGCGATGGCCGGGTGCGCAACATTCCCCAGGTGGTCGCCTTCATCAAGGACGGCCTGGTGGCCGCAGCGGCCAAGCCGATCACCTACGGGGTCTCGCTTGCGGGTGAGGCCTGCTGGGTGCTGCCCCCGGAGGCGGGCCTCACCTTCCTGGTGGATGTGGCGGTGCCCTACGTCGAGGCGGTGTTTCTGCGCGGCATGCCCTTTCTGGGCACGGTCAGCTTCAACGCCCAGGCCCAGCAGATCTCTCCCGACCAGGCCCAGTTCGCCTATGGCGCCCTCTATGCCGATCCCCTGCCCACCATGGGAGCCGGCATTCCCCCCAGCCTGCTGATGCAGGACATGTACCGCCATCTGCCGGAGGCCCTGCATGCCTTCTACCGCCAGCGCACCCGGGGCGAGGGGGATGTGCGGGTGAAGATCTGCGCCAGCTTCCAGAAGTCGATGTTCTGTGTCACCAACGCCGCCATCAACGGCACCATGCCCCACCCGCTCAGCACCAGCGATCCAGGGCAGCAGGCCGCCAATGCCGCCTATGCCGGCGCCTGGGCCGCACGGCTGGCCCGCGGTCGCACCGACTGCCTCACCGCCGCCCCCACGGTGGGGTCGTAGCGTCGGGCCATGGATCAGCCCTGGACCCCCCGTCCCAAGCCGGAACAGGCCGACCGGCTGGAGCGCCGGATTGAATTCGACGACTACGCCGGCACCCGCGATTTCCTCGAGCGGCTCAACGATTACTGCGAAGCGCAGCAGCGCTTCCTCGACATCAGCTTCGGCCGCACCTATGTGAACCTCACGCTGCGCTCCGAAGCCGACGACCAGCCGATCGGTCCGGCCGAGCACGCCTTTGCAGCCGCCATTGATGGGCTGATCTGATGGAGTCCTCCGGCCACCCCAGCGTTCCCGGCAGCGGCGGCGACAGCCAGAGCGTGGATCTGCAGGCTGCCTACGAGGGCGCCGGGGTGCAGGAGATTCTCGAGGAGCTCGATCGCGAGCTGATCGGTCTGCGGCCGGTGAAGGCCCGGATCCGTGAAATCGCCGCCCTGCTGGTGGTGAACCGCGCCCGGCAGCAGGTGGGGCTGGAGACGGCGCCGCCGTCGCTGCACATGTCGTTCACCGGTCGGCCGGGCACGGGCAAGACCACCGTGGCTGAGCGGATGAGCAAAATCCTGCACCGGCTCGGCTACGTGCGCAAGGGCCATGTGGTGACCGCCACCCGCGACGATCTGGTGGGGCAGTACATCGGCCACACGGCACCCAAGACCCGAGAAATGCTCAAGAAGGCGATGGGCGGTGTGCTGTTCATCGATGAGGCCTATTACCTCTATCGCCCCGAAAATGAGCGCGACTATGGCGCCGAGGCGATCGAGATCCTGCTGCAGGTGATGGAGAACAACCGCGACGACCTGGTGGTGATCTTCGCCGGCTACAAAGATCGGATGGATGTATTCTATCAGAGCAATCCGGGCCTCTCCTCCCGGGTGGCCAATCACATCGATTTTCCCGATTACACTGCCAGCGAACTGCTCACCATCGCCCAGCTGATCCTGGCCCAGGAGAACTACCGCTTCAGCGATGAAGCCAGGGCTGCCTTCTCCGATTACATCCTGCGGCGCATGCAGCTGCCCTTCTTCGCCAACGCCCGTTCGATCCGCAACGCCATCGACCGGGCCCGCATGCGGCAGGCCAACCGCCTGTTCGGTCGCATGGGCAGTGCCCTCACCAAGCTCGATCTGATGACGATCGAAGCCGACGACATCACCGCCAGCCGGGTGTTCCAGGGGGAGGTGGAGGGCCTCGATCCCAGTCAGCCGATCACCTGATCAGCGCTTGCGCCGACGTGAATCGATCTGCAGCAGGTCGCGCACCTGCTGCACCTGGCGCGAGAGGGCCGGATCGATGTTGAGCTTCTTCTCGATCTGCTCCACCGCATACATCACGGTGGAATGGTCCTTGCCGCCGAACACTTCGCCGATGCGGGGCAGCGACAGGTTGGTGCTCTGCCGCATCAGAAACATGCCCACCTGGCGGGCCTGGCTCACCGCCCGTTTGCGGCTGGCGCTGCGCATGTCGTCGACCGTCACGGCGAACACTTCGGCCACCTTCTCCAGCACCAGGTCTGGCTTCACCTCCACGTCCACGCCGCCCGGATCGAGCATCGGCGCCACCGACTCCACCGTCATCGGCAGGCCCGTGATCGAGGCGAAGGCCACGGCCCGGGTGAGGGCTCCCTCCAGCTCGCGGATGTTGGAGGTGAAGCGGCCGGCGATGAACTGGATCAGATCCCGCGGCAGGCTCATCTGCTCCTGCTCGGCTTTCTTGTGCAGGATCGCCATGCGGGTCTCCAGATCGGGAGCCTGGATGTCGGCGATCAGGCCCATGGAAAAGCGGGAGATCAGCCGCTCCTGCAGCCGCGGAATCTGGGAGGGGGGCCGGTCGGAGGCGATCACGATCTGGCGGCCCGCCTCGTGCAGGGCGTTGAAGGTGTGGAAGAACTCCTCCTGGGTGTATTCCTTGCCCTCGATGAACTGGATGTCGTCGACCAGGATCAGGTCGGCGGCCCGGTAGCGGTCGCGGAAGGCCTGCATGCCGTCCTTGCGGATCGCCTGGATCAGGTCATTGGTGAAGGTCTCGGTGCTCACGTAGAAGACCTTGGCCTCGGGGTTGATCTCGAGGCGGTAGTGGCCGATCGCCTGCATCAGGTGGGTCTTGCCCAGGCCCACGCCGCCGCAGATGAACAGAGGGTTGAACTCCCGGCCCGGAGCTTCGGCCACCGCCAGGGCCGCCGCGTGGGCCATGCGGCTGTTGGGCCCCACCACGAAGCGGTTGAACACGTAGCGGGGATTGAGCGCCGGCAGCACCCGCCGGCGTGGCGCCCCGTCGCCGCCGGCTCCTGCCGACCCGATGGGGGGGGCGGCGTCGCCGCTGGGACCCGCGGCCGACGGGGCGGTGCCGCTGCGGCCGGGGCTGCCGGCTGCC
>JBEDAU010000061.1:0-3644 GCA_041177605.1 Cyanobacteriota bacterium
AGGGCGGCGGGACCCCTCTGGCGCTGGATCGAGGGGCCCAGGGCGGCGGCGGCCACAGCTGGAGCGGCGGCGGCAGGGTGGCTCGCTTTCTTCCCATACATGGATTGTCTATAGGGGCGAAAAGTGAGCCGGCCGCTCCAGCCACGGCGGCCAGCTCCTCCAGCCATGCGGCAGCCAGGCCCTCCCAGTCGGCTCCCTGGGGCAGGGCGACGGGTTCGGCCCGGTAGGCCATGGCGTTGCGGTGCTCCCCGCGGGTCCAGATCCGCCCGGCGCTGAGCAGCTGCCAGCCGATGGCCTCCAGCAGGGCCCGCAGGGTGCCGGTCGGGAGCTTGCCGGGGCTCACCCCCGCGGCGGCGGCCAGCTGGCTGCGGTGGGCGGTGGCGGTGGCATGGAGGGCGAGCACGGCCGGATCGGTGCCGGCGATCACCTCCCCGGCCCGGAAGCGCGCCAGCAGCTGGGGCATCCCCAGGGCCTGCAGGGCGGCGACGCGGGGGGCGAGGGCCACCCGCAGCCGATCGGGGCAGAAGGGCCGGCCGCGGCGATCGAGGGCCGCGACGGCGGCGGCATCGTGGGCGGGGATCAGGGCGCGGGCCTCAGGGCTGGTGAGCAGCCAGCCGAGCTGCAGGCGCTTGTGCAGCCCGTCGCGGTCGGCCTCCAGCAGCTCGGGGGAGGGCGCGGCGCCCCCCAGGGCCCAGCGCTGGGCGATGCGGAAGCGATCGAGGGCCGCCTGTTCGGCGGGATCGAGCTTGCGGCGGCGGCTGAGGGCTTCTGCGGCGGTGGGCTCCAGCAGGGGCGCCGCGATCACGGCCGCATCCGCTGCGGCGAGGGCATCGGCGGCGAGGGCCTTGAGATCCGCTCCGGCGCGGGCGCCGAGCACGGGGCAGGGTTCGGCCCCCTCGGGCTGGATCGCCCAGCCTTCCCGCTCCAGCAGGCCGGCGATGGTGGCGCGGTAGGCGTGGCGCTGGCGGTTGCGGTGGGCCGCCAGCTCGCCGTAGGCCTCCAGCCA
Organism: Cyanobacteriota bacterium; assembly: GCA_041177605.1. Lineage (GTDB taxonomy): Bacteria > Cyanobacteriota > Cyanobacteriia > PCC-6307 > Cyanobiaceae > NIES-981. Next base: position 1,007 of record JBEDAU010000061.1, read on the forward strand.
GGCGCCATCGGCGCCGGCCTCCTCCAGCAGCCCCAGCAGCGGATCCGAGACGGCCCGCAGGGCAGCGACCACGCGGGCGGGGTCCGTGTCGCCGCTGCCCACCCGCAGGGCAGCACCGGGGCAGCGCTCCGGCGCGTAGAGATAGGCGGGCACCTCGGGGCAGCGGACGCGGGCGAGGGCCTGGGCGGCATGTTCGGGTGCGATGTGGCCGCCCGCGTAGGCGATCACGGCCGCCGGCTTCCACGTCCGGAAGCTCACCCCGGAAGAGATGGAGGGGCTGCAGTAGATGGCGTCAAACCGTTTGGCGAACTTGTCCGGGTCGGCCGCCAGCTCGGCCGCCAGCTCGGGGGTGCTGGAGTCGATCACCGCCAGCCGGGCGTCCGGCGCCCATTGCCGGTGCAGGGCCGCCAGGGTCTGGGGGGAGTTGCTGTAGCGGGCCTGCTGGGCGGCGGTCCAACAGAGGAAGGGTTCCCCGCGTTGCACCAGCTCAGCCCAACGGGCGCGGAAGCCCTCGGCCGCGGCCTTGGCGGTCGAGAAGCGGGGGGCATGGAGGGGCCGGCCGAGCATCGGGCGATGCTCGGAGCGGATCAGGAAGGCGCGGCGGCCGGTGAGGCGCTCCAGCAGGGAGAGGGCCCACTGGGGAAGCTGGGCATCGGCGGCGATCACCTGGCCGGCGCGGGCCAGCAGATCGGGCAGGGTGCGCAGCACCTCGGCCCGCCGCGGTGCGAGGGCGGCGCCGCGGTGGGGGGCAAGGGCGGTGCCGGTGCTCAGCAGGAGATGCTCCAGCCCCTGGGCGATCTCATCCCAGAACAGAACGGCACCGCTCCAGCTGTAGCCGCTGATCTGCAGGGCACTGGAGGGGCAGGCGGAATCGAGGCAGAAGCCGGCCCCCAGCTGTCTCTCATCGGTGCCGGGCCGGGGTGCCCAGGCGATCCCCAGATCCTTGGCGACGGCCTGGCCGATCGCCACCCGATGGGAGGGCAGCAGCACGGGCACGCCGGCATCCCGCAGGGGAGCGACGGCCGCGGCGATGGCCGTTGTCTTGCCGCACCCCATCGGGGCCTGGATCAGCAGCAGGGGGGCTTCTGCGGGGGTGGGCAGGCTGCAGACCTTCCCCAGGAAGCCGGCCGGTGCGATGTGATCGGCGGCCCGCAGGGAGGGCAGGACGGGCCGGGGGGCGGTGTCGGCCAGGGCCTGGGCGAGGGCTTCCGGGCCGGCCGCGGCGGCCAGATCATCGAGGCCTGTCTTCTCGGTGCCAGGCAGCAGGGGCAGGCGGGCGATCTCCGGCCGCCCGCCAGCGGCCCGCAGGGTGCGGGCGAGGGCGCCGGCCGCGGCCCAGACCTTGGCGGCGGTGTCCCTGCGCCCCTCGGCGTCAAAGGCGATCAGCCAGGGGCGCTTCTTGGCTGAGAGGGCCGCGAGGGCCGGAATCAACCGCTCCGAGCTGTCGGCATCGACGCGGCGGCCCATCTGCACGCCGGGGATGGCCACGGCCGCGTAGCCGTGGGAGAGGGCGCAGAGGGCCTTCTTCCAGCCCTCGCAGATCAACAGGGAGAGCGAGGGTGTGGCCAGGGCCCAGGCCCAGAAGCCCGCGGCGAGGGTGGCGGGATCGGAGGGGAAGGGCAGGCGCTGGCGCTGGCAGATCAGCCGCCAGCAGCGCTCCGGGACGTGGGGCAGCAGCAGGCCGCCCCCCTCGGGGAAGGCGGGGGGTGATTCGTATTTGAGGGCCTTGCCTGGCTTGTCGGCCCGCTGGCGGGGCTGATCCGGCTTCCACTGCCCGAAGGTCGGCAGGCCGGGGAGGGTGGCGGAGAGGCTGCGCCAGCCGCCGCCCGCCAGGTGGCGGTAGCGGCGATCAAGGGCGCGCCGATCGGGGAAGGGTGATCGGCGCGAGGGCATCCGCCCGAACCACCCGCGCGGGCGCTTGGCCCTTTCGGGCTGCTCATTTGCGGCCCGTTCGCAGGCGTAGCGGATCAACTCGGCCCGTTCGTCTTCCCAGTGGCGCCCGGTCCCCCCCCCGAAGCTGACCACGTTGGCCGCGGCCACGTCTGGGGCGATGGCGGAGGCCTCCAGCTCGGCCCGGTGCTGGGGCAGCAGAACCGCGGGGTGCTGGGGCAGCGGGACCGCGGGGGCCACGTCCCAGGCGGACCCGACCGCGGCAGCGAGGGGATAGGCGCTCACAGCGTCACCTCCAGCGAGGCGGTCAGATCCGCCAGGACCCCGGCGGCCAGTGCGTCGCGGTAGTGGCAGCGCAACAGGTAGGGCGAAACCGGCGGCGGCGGATCGGCCTCCAGCACCAGCCGCAGCACCGGCCAGCCGGCGGCGGTGGCCGGCTCCAGCCGGGTATGGGACGCCAGCCAGGCGCGGGCCCAGGGGCTGGTCACGCGGTCACAGGTCCGGCGGTGCAGGGCTTCCCAGAAGGGCAGGGCTCCCCAGAAGGAGGCGGGATCCCGCGCTGCAGCCGCAGGCATCGGCCACCGAAGGCAAAACACACCCTCGGCCCTTCCGAGCTGCTTAACCGCAGCCGCAGGCGCGGGGTGGAGGGGGGCAGCGGGGGGCGGTGGTTCCGGTGCTGCGGCGACGGGCGCGGGCGCTTGCGGCGGCTGAAGCCGGCCCTGGCGTTCCACCTCAAGCAGCGCCAGGC
>JBEDAU010000062.1:0-3845 GCA_041177605.1 Cyanobacteriota bacterium
CCTCCACCAGCGTCACCCGATCCAGCGAGGCGCTCACCCACTGCTGGCGCATCAGCAGCCCCAGCCCCATCACCGCCACCACCCCCACCAGACCCGCGGCCCAGAGGCACCCCTTCAGCAGGTCGCGCCGCTGGCTGAGCAGCACCGCCTCGGGATCGGCAAGCGCCAGCTCACGGCGCCGCTCCCGCAGCAGGTCGATCGGGCGGTGCAGGTCGAGCGTGGCCATCATCGCCGGGCCGCCAGCCGGGCCAGCCCCCGCAGCACCAGGCTGCCGTAGCCATCGGTCTCCACCGGCTCCAGCGGCAGGGCCAGCCCGGCCTCCAGCGCCTGGCGCACCTCCGGATCCACCGCCGCATCGATCAGCAGCAGGCTGGCCGCCACGGGGGGCAGCCCCTCCTGGCGGCGCAGGAAGGCCAGGCAGCGGGGCAGCTCCGTCGCCTGCTGGGCCATCCCCCCCTGCAGCAGACGCTCATACACCGGAACACCGGCCCGCCACACCAGCAGGCGCAGGTCTTTCCCCTCCGGCTGCAGCAGCGCCACCAGCTCCTCCGGCGCCGCTGCCGCCAGGGGCTCCTGCAACCCGGCCATCAGCGCCACCTGGGTGGGCACAACCCTCTCCAGCCGCACCCCGGCGATCGCAAACACCTCCAGCCAGGCCGCCAGCAGCTCCCGCTCGATCGCCGCCACCAGGGCCAGGGGCTTGTCGGCGGCCAGGGGCATCAGGTCGAGGTAGGCCTGATCGAGGGGGAACGGCAGACCCAGGTCGGGCTCCAGGTCCCGCAGGGCCTCGGCCGGATCCTCGGGCCATGGGCGCCAGGGGCTGTCGAACACGCGCCAATGGGTGAGGGAGGCGGGCAGGGCCACGCTGAGCCGCGCCATGATCTGCCCCTGCCCCAGCAGCAGATCGCCGATGAAATCGCCGAGGGCCTCCACCTGCAGCGGCCGGCCCTCGCGGCAGGTGGCCGCCGGGATCGGCACCAGCTGGGGCTCGGCCAGCGGTTCACGCCGGCCGGGCAGGCGTTGCAGGGCCAGCAGCTGATCGCTCAGGGCCATCAACAGCCTGGCCGGGAACAGCTCGGCGCGCAGCGTCTGCCAGTTCTCCTGAAACCGTGCAACGACCAAGCCGGCATCCGCAGCCCTGGGCTGCAGCGTATCGAGCCCTCAGCGCCAGGGGAGCCCCGCCCCCACCGCCTCGCTGATGTGGCTGAGGCCGTGGCGGTCGAGCTGGGCAGCCAGCCCCTCCAGGATCTGGGGCACCAGGGCCGGGCCGCCGTAGATCCAGCCGGTGTAGAGCTGCAGCAGCGAGGCACCGGCCCCGATCCGCTCCCAGGCCACCTGGGGCGAATCGATGCCACCCACCCCGATCAGCGGCAGGGCGGGTCCGGCCGTGGCCCGCAGCCGCCGCAGCACCTCCAGGGCCCGGCCCCGCAGCGGCCGACCGCTCAGCCCCCCCGCCTCCTCCGCCAGGGTGCGCCCCGTCTGGGCCAGGCGGCGCTGCTCCAGGCCCAGCCGATGGAGGCTGGTGTTCACGGCGATCACCCCGGCCAGCCCCTCCTCGTAGGCCATGCGGGCGATCGCATCGATGGCGTCGTCCTCCAGGTCGGGGGCGATCTTCACCAGCAGCGGCGGACAGCCCGCCAGCCGCCGCAGCCGCTCCACCAGTCGCCGCAGCTGGCCCTCCTCCTGCAGATCGCGCAGGCCCGGCGTGTTCGGCGAACTCACGTTGATCACCGCGTAGTCGGCCAGGGGGGCCAGCAGCTCCAGCGAGGAGGCGTAGTCGTCGGGCGCCAGTTCCAGGGGCGTGATCTTCGACTTGCCCAGGTTGATGCCCAGCACCGCCGGCCGCTGGCCGGGCGGGGGCAGCTGCTGGCGCTCCAGGCCACGCCGCACCGCCTGGGCGCCCAGGTTGTTGAACCCCATGCGGTTGAGCGCCGCCTGCTCCGCCGCCAGCCGGAACAGCCGCGGCCGCGGGTTGCCCGGCTGGCCATGCCAGGTCACCGTGCCCAGCTCGGCGAAACCGAAGCCGAAGCAATGCCAGATCCCGGCCGCCACCCCGTTCTTGTCGAAGCCCGCCGCCAGCCCCACCGGATTGGAGAAGCGACAGCCGAACAGGCTCTGGGCCAGGCGCGGGTCGGGCCGCTGCAGTTCGCCGGCCAGCCCCGCCAGCACCCCGCTCACCCCGGGCCAGCGGCGCCGCAGCGAGGCCTGGCCCAGGGCCGCCAGGGTCAACTGGCTGAGCTGCTCGGCGTCGGCGCCCTCGTCCTGGGCCAGCAGCGGCCCCACCAGTTGCTGGTAGAGGCGTCCACTGCCCAGGGAAGCCGGCAGCGATGGCACTGGGATGTCGCTCGCCATCAACCCGCCTCCTCTGCCGGCGCCTCTCCTGGCGCCAATCCTCCCGTGCAGCGCTGCAGACGCCAGCGCCCCCCCTCCAGTGGCTGCACCTGCCAGTCGCGCCAGATCCAGGCCTCGCGGCGCTGCTCCAGCCGCCGCACCGGCTGCTCCACCAGCTGGGCCAGCTCCACCAGGCTCAGGCCGTAGCCCTGGGCCGCCAGCCGATCGGCCAGCTCCAGCCGGCTGAGCAGCTGCTGCAGGGGCGCCGGCGCCAGGTCGGTGGAGGCGGGCTGGGCGGCGGGCGCCGCTGGCGCCGCCGCCTGCGGTGGCACATCGGCCTCCAGCCGCACGCTGGCCAGCTGCTCGCCGGCCGCCAGGGAAGGCAACTGGCCCCGGGAGAAGGCCACCGCGATCGCGTCGCAGCGCTCGTTGTCGGGATCGCCGCTGTGGCCCCGCACGTGCTCCAGCCGGAAGCCGGGCAGCCGGGCCGCATCCAGCTGCTCCCACAGGTCGCGATTGAGCACAGCCCCGCCGGCGGCGGTGCGCCAGCCCTTGCGCTTCCAGCCGGCCATCCACTTGCTGAAGCCGTCGATCAGGTAGCGGCTGTCGGTGCGCAACACCAGGTTGGGATGGCGGGGCAACTCCTTCAGCGCCTCCAGCACCGCCAGGGCGGCGGTGAGTTCCATGCGGTTGTTGGTGGTGTTGCGCTCCGCGCCCCCCATCTCGTGCACCACACCATTCTCGAAGCGCAGCAATGCCCCCCAGCCGCCGGGGCCCGGATTGCCGCTGCAGGCTCCATCACAGGCCGCAGCCACCACGCGTACCGGCTCAGACGCCACTGGACAACTCCGATAGGTCCGCTAGAGAACGTGTCTTCTTCATCAAGCCAGGCCTGCCCGCCTGCTGCCCACCATGGCTCGATTTCTGGATCGACCCTACCTGGCCGCCACAGGCCTTGGCCTGGTCAGCACGGCCGCGGCTGCCGCGCTGCTGCCGCTCGCCCGGGCCGCCGCCCTGTTCGAAAGCCAGCCGATCCCGGCCAACCAGGTGGTGGCCCTGGCCCAGCCCCTGGCCGGCAACCGCTGGGGCCTGGTGCTGCTGGAGCAACGCCAGAGCTCCGTTCCCTGCTGGCAGCCCCAGGCCGACGGCACCGTCCTCAACATGGCCGATGGCATTCGCCACGAGACCTACTGCGGGCGCTATGCCTCCAGTGGCGCCTACTCGCTGCGGGTGGCCGGCAACGACCTCAGCCGGCCCTGGCAGCTGAAGCTGGAGACCCGCAACGGCCAGCTGGAACTGCAGGCCACCAGCCCCCAGACCACCAGCCCGATCGTGGTGGCCCAGGCCCCCCTCCCCGGCCGCGCCCTCGCGACCAACAGCCTGGTGGCCCTGGAGCTGCAGGCCGGCTGGGGGCTGGAGCGCCGCAGCTACGAGGGGCGCCTGCTCAGCCACATCTACCTGAGCAATCGCGAGCCCCTGCCGCTGCTGCTGGCCCGGGCCCGCTCCAGTGAGCC
>JBEDAU010000063.1:0-4345 GCA_041177605.1 Cyanobacteriota bacterium
GCGTCCACCAGATCCACGGCGGCGGCCAGACCGGCCAGACCCGCACCCACGATGGCGACCCGCACCCTGCTTGCTCCCGCTGAATGGGCACGACTCTATGGAGACGGGTCTCACGGCAGCGGCCGGCAGGCAGCGACGGGAGCTTCTCCATACAGTGGATCGAGCAGGCGATCAGCCCTTCGATGACCACCCAGACCGCCTCCCCTGAACCGGCGCCCTCCCCCCAGGCCACCTTCACCGCCAGAGACGGCAAGGGGATCCAGATCACCGAACCGGCCATGAAACAGCTGGCCGCGTTGATGCAGCAACAGGGCACGGGCAAGGTGCTGCGGGTGGGCGTGCGCTCGGGTGGCTGCAGCGGCATGAGCTACACGATGGACTTCATCGACACCGCCGCGATCCAGGCCGACGACGAGCGCTACACCTACGAACCGGCCGGTGCTCCCAGCTTCGAGGTGGTCTGCGACCCCAAGAGCCTGCTTTACATCTATGGGATGCAGCTGGATTTCTCCACAGCCCTGATCGGCGGCGGCTTCAATTTCACCAACCCCAACGCCACCCAAACCTGCGGTTGCGGCAGCTCCTTTGCGGTCTGAGCCGGGATCCGCTGCACGGCCGTGCAGCCCCGGGTGCCAATCTGAAGCCATGCCAGGCCCAGCCCACCGATGACGTCCAGCGCCCCGTCCAGCTCCACGGCCCGCCGAAGCCCCGAACCGAGCACCGACCAGATCCCCGACCAGAGCAGCGATCAGAGCACCGAAGCCTCGTCGCTGTTTGATCAGGCCCTCGGCCGCTACGCCGAAGGGGCCCCCCTGGCCGGCCTGATCCGCGATTTCCAGACGATCACGCGCCAGGCACCGGGCCAGGCGGCGGGATGGACCTGCCTGGCGTGGTTGCAACTCCTGAACGACGAGCCGCTGGACGCCCTGCGCTCGGCCCGCACCGCGGTGAAACTCAATCCCCAGGATCCCCAGGCCCGGGTGAATCTCAGCCTGGCCATGCTCGAAACCGGCACCAAGGGCGTGCGTGAACACATCGAGCTCGTCAAGCGCGTGATGGTGGTGGCCCCTGAGCTGGGCAGCGAGCTCAACGACTCAATGGCCGATGGCCTGCAGCGCAAACCGGGCTGGGCCTCGATGCTGAAGGTGCAGGCCTGGCTGGCTGGCTGAGGTGACGGCCCCAGCCCCCACCATGCCGCCGGCGGGCAGCCTTTGAAACCGGTTCTGCTGGTCAGCAACGGCCACGGCGAGGACCTGAGCGGTTGTCGCCTGGGGCTGGAACTCCAGCGTCAGGGGGTGGAGGTGGAGGCTCTGCCGCTGGTGGGCCACGGCCACGCCTACCGGCGGGCGGGCATCCCGGTGCGGGGCCAAACCCGCCAGGGGAGCACGGGCGGCCTGGGTTACACGAGCCTGGCCGGCCAGCTGACCGACCTGCTGGAGGGCCAACCGCTCTACCTCCTGCAGAGGCTGGTGCTGCTGCGGCGCCTGCGGCACCGCTACCGGCTGGTGGTGGGGGTGGGCGATCTGCTGGCCGTGCTGGCCGCCTGGCTGAGCGGCCGGCCGAGCGCCATCTATTTGGTGGCCTACTCCAGCCACTACGAAGGCCGCCTGCGGCTGCCGTGGCCCTGCGGCTGGCTGCTGCGGCAGCGCAGCATCCTCGCGATCTGGAGCCGTGATGTCCGCACGGCCGGCGATCTCAGCCACCAGCTGGGGCGACCGGTGCGATTTCTGGGCAATCCATTTCTGGATGGCCTCAGCGACCCGGCCCCGGCTCAGTTCATCCCTGGGCCGCCCGGCGGCGCAGCCGCTGGGCAACGGGTCTTGCTGCTGCCTGGCAGCAGGGTGCCGGAAGCGGGGCGCAACTTGCTGCTGATGCTCCAGGCGCTCAGGGCCCTGCCCGATGCCCTCAGGGCGGCGGCTGAGGTGCGCTGGCAGGCCGCCCTGGTGCGGGAACTCGGCCACGAGCAGCTCAAACGTCTGGTGCTGCCTGCTGGCTGGCGCTGGGATGGGAAGGATCGGCTGCGCAGCGGCACCCTGGAGGTGCAGCTGGGCTGGGAGGCCTTTGCGCAATGGCTCGCCCGGGCCGATCTGGTGGTGGCGGCCGCCGGCACCGCCAGCGAACAGGCGGTGGCCCTGGCCAAGCCTGTGGTGCAGATCGTGGGTCAAGGCCCCCAGTTCACGGCCCGCTTTGCCGAAGCCCAGCGCCGCCTGCTCGGCCCCGGCGTGGTGTGTGCCCCTGGGCGCAGCGGCAGCCCCCGCCAGCTGCAGGCCACGGCCAAACTGCTCGCCGCCAAGCTGCAGGAACTCGCCGATCCCCGGCAGGCAGGCCCGCTGCGGAACCAGCTGCAGGCGATCGCGGCAGAGCGCCTCGGCCCCCCTGGCGCCAGCAGGCGGCTGGCGGAGGCGATCATGGCCCTGCTGGCCAACCCCCAGGATCCAACCGAATGACTGCCCGGCATGCCTGAGTCGTCTGCTTCCCCGCTGGCACGGGTCAAGAACGCCGTCGATCGCCTGCTGGTGGTGGACGTGTTCCTGGTGATCGCCGGCGCCGTCTGGTTCGGGGTGGCGCTGATCTGCCACAGTCAGAAGATTGAGGCACCTCTGGAACTGTTCCAGCGCCTCTGGGAACCGCTGTTCACCCCGGCGATCGGGCTGCTGATGGCAGCGGCCCTGCTCAGCGGTGTGGCGGGCTGGTGGCAGCGGCGAGGGCACCGCTGAGCTCGCCGAACTGGAAGACGAAACCCTGCTGCTGGAGCCGCTCCGGCAGCACGCGCTGGCCCTCGAGCACCACCTGGGCCCCGTCTCCGAGCAGGAGCTGCAGGATGGGAGCCGGCACCGGCAACAGGCTCGGCCGCCCCAGAACCTGTCCCAGGGCCGCGGCGAACCGGCCCATGCTGGTGGGGTTGGGCGCCACAGCGTTGTAGACCCCGCGATAGGAAGGATCCTCCAGGGCTGAGGCGATCAGACGGCAGAGGTCATGGCGGTGGATCCAGCTCATCCACTGGCGACCGGAGCCCACCGGTCCACCGAAGCCCATGCGGAACACCGGCAGCATCTTGCCCAGGGCCCCGCCATCGGGGCCCAGCACGATGCCGATCCGCACCACCACGAGCCGGCAGGCGGCCGGTGCTTGCGAGGCGGCCGCCTCCCAGCGCTGACAGATCTCGGCGAGGAAATCGGTACCGGGCCCGCTGGCCTCCGTGAAGCTGTCGTCGGGGCTGGTGCCGTAGTAGCCCACGGCCGAGCCGTTGACCAGCACGCGGGGAGGCTCCTCCAGGCTGGCCATGGCCGCCACCAGCAGTTCGGTGGTGCGCACCCGGCTCTCCAACAGTGTGCGGCGATGGGCCGGCGTCCAGCGCTGCTCGGCGATCGGCTCACCGGCCAGATTCACAACCCCCTTGGCAGCGGCCAGGGCCGCATCGAGCTGGTGGTGCCTCCAACTGGTGGGATCGGACGGATCGAGCTGCAGGCAGTTGAGCCGCTCACCGAGGAGCTGGGGGAACGGCCGGGCCTGCCGGCTCACGAGCGTCAGCTCATGGCCAAGGCCCAGCAGGAAGGGCACCAACTCACGGCCCACAAAACCGGAGCAGCCCAGCAACAGCAAGCGCACAGCGATGGCAGGCAGCACTTAGCCTGCAGACTATCCGTTGCGCTTCGATGGCCGCCGACCCTGCCGCCACTGCCGCCCCAACTGCCCTGAAGAAGGGCAGCCTGGTGCGCGTGAACCGCCAGGCTTATGCCTCCAGCCTGGAGGCCCAGGCCAGCGACAGCGAAGCCCCCGCCTACATTTTTGAGGGGCCCGGCGAGATCCTGGCCGTGAAAGGCGACTACGCCCAGTTGCGCTGGCGCCGGCCGGTGCCGGATGTGTGGTTGCGCTTGGATCAGCTGGAAGCCTTCCCTGGCTGAGGAGAGCCCGGCAGCCAGGGTCAGCGCCGCAACTGGCGGCAATCCGCCTGCAGCTGGCTGCGCCGCGACTTGGCCTTGCGCAACAGCTCCCGGCCATCGCGCAGGTAGGAATCCACATAGCCCAGGGTGTAGCGCTCCAGATCAGCCAGGGCATCCTTCACCAGGCTGAGGCAGTGGTAGAGCTCAAGACTGAACCGCTCCACGCCGGGGGGGCACGGCCTGGAGCGGTACAACGCTTCCACTTTTGCCAGACGGGCCTGACTGGCCTCCAGGAAACCGCAGAACGCCTCCATCAACCGGTCGTCATAGGGATCAGCCGCCAGCGACTTCAGCTGGGCAGGAAAGGGGTTGATCACCTGAGCCAACTGGCGGTCGATGGGTCCATACACCCGCTGCAGCCAATCCAGCAGATCCTGCTCGCAGACCGCCGCCGCTGTGGA
>JBEDAU010000064.1:0-3469 GCA_041177605.1 Cyanobacteriota bacterium
GTGGAGGCCCCGGCGCCGGAGGTGGAGCCAACGGTGGTGGGCCGATTCCGTTCAACATCGGCACCATCGCCGTGCTGGCAGGCGTGCTGGTGGTGGGCATCGGCATCGGCACCGGCATCTCCAGCACCACCCAGGGCAACCAGGGCAACATCGCCAGCTCCCAGCAGCTCGACATGGCGGTGCCCGATCCGGAGTTCTGCCGGCAATGGGGCGCCAGCGCCTTCGTGATGGACATCGAGCTCTACACCACGATGAACCCGAGCTCGAGCTTCGTGACCCAGCCCTCGCTCAAGCCCGGCTGCGTGATCCGGCGGGAGAACTGGAGCGTGTTGCAGAAGGAGGGGGCCGTGACCGCCGAGCAGATGCGGCAGTGCAAGCAGCGCATGAACACCTTCGCCTACATCGGCTCGATCAAGGACAAACCGATCGTGCGTTGCGTGTACCAGACGGACACCAGCGAGAACAAGTTCCTCACCAAGGGCGTTGCCGACGAGAGCGTGGGCATCACCCCCGAAGCCGATCAGTTCTGAGCCGTTTCGGCGTCGGCACTCGCCTGCGACTGGCCGGCCTGCAACGGCCGGCGCAGGGGGCTGTCGGCACTGGCGAACACCGGCAGCACCTCGCGGCGGAAGGCATCGGCGGCCCGGGAGCAGTAGCGGGCCGGGTGGGTAATCAACTTGAGCTGTCGGCGCACCAGCAGATCGGCCACCTGGGGCCGATGCAGGGTGCCGGCCGAGAGCTCCCGCTCAATCGACACCACCGGCAGGAACGCGGCACCCAGGCCGCTCTGCACGGCGTTCTTGATCGCCTCGAAGGAATTGAGCTCCATCTCGATCTTGAGCCGGGCCACATCCAGACCGGAGCGGGCCAGCAGCTGGTCCACCATCTTGCGGGTGGTCGACTGGGCATCGAGGCAGACGAAACCGAGCCGGTAGAGGTCCTCCTTGGTGAGCTCCGGCAGGCGGGCCAGGGGGTGCTTGGTGGGCAGCACCAGCGCCAACTCGTCGACCGCGTAGGGCACCACCTGCAGCAGCTCGTTGAGGTCGCTGGGCAACTCGCCGCCGATGATCGCCAGGTCCACCTGGCCGTTGGCCACGCTCCAGCCCGTGCGGCGGGTGCTGTGCACCTGCAGCTGCACCGCCACGTCGGGATACTTCTGGCGGAACAGGCCGATCATGCGCGGCATCAGGTAGGTGCCGGTGGTCTGGCTGGCGCCCACGATCAGGGAGCCGCCCTTGAGGTTGTGGAGGTCGTCGAGGGCCCGGCAGGCCTCCTGGCACTGGCTGAGGATCCGGTCGCAGTAGCTGAGCAGCAGATGGCCGGCCTCGGTGAGCTGGGCCTTGCGCCCGCCCCGGTCAAACAGCGACACACTCAGCTGCTTCTCCAGGTTCTGGATCTGCAGACTCACCGCCGGCTGGGTCACATAGAGGCTGTCGGCGGCCTTCTTGAAGCTGCCCTCACTGGCGATGGCGCGCAGGATGCGCAGCTGGTCGAGGGTGAAGGGCAGATCTGCCATCGGAGGGCCTCGGGGCCAGCGACAAGGGGCGACGGGGCGGTGCCGACCAGCGGGCCGGCAGACAGATGGAAACTCTAGGGGGAGCGGCCGGCGCCAGAATCCGCGGCTTCACATCGCCCCGCCGCCGTGCCCGCCAGCTCCCTCCACCACAGCAGCTGGGTGATGCTCGGCCTGTTGCTGGCCTTCGCGGTGCTCCACAGCGGCGGGGCCTCGCTGCGGGCCTGGGGGGCGGCCCGGATCGGCGAACGGGCCTGGCGGCTGCTGTTCGCCGCCGTGAGCATCCCCGCGGCGGTGGTGGTGATCGGCTACTTCCTGGCCCACCGCTACGACGGCATCCGCCTCTGGAACCTGCAGGACCAGCCCTGGATCGTGCCGCTGGTCTGGGGCGGCACCGCCATCAGCTTCCTGTTTCTGTATCCGGCCACCTACAACCTGCTGGAGATCCCGGCGGTGCTCAAGCCCCAGGTGCGGCTCTACGCCACGGGGATCATCCGCATCAGCCGCCATCCCCAGGCGGTGGGCCAGATCCTCTGGTGCGCCACCCACCTGCTCTGGATCGGCAGCAGCTTCATGGTGGCCACCTGCGCCGGCCTGATCGCCCACCATCTGTTCGCCGTCTGGAACGGCGACCGGCGCCTGGCGAATCGCTTCGGCCCCGCCTTCGAGGAGCTCAGGGCCAGCACCTCGGTGGTGCCGTTTGGGGCCGTGCTCGACGGCCGCCAGCGGCTGGTGCTCAGCGAATTCCTGCGGCCAGCCCAGCTGGGCATCGCCATCGCCGTGGGCGTGTTCTGGTGGGCCCACCGCTTCATCGGCCTGGGGGCCACGGCCTTCGCGCGCACCGCCCTGGCCCACTGGCTGGGCTGAGGCCGGCGCCAGCGGTCCCCCACAGGGGCGCAAAGCGCCCGGCCGGCTCTGCCTACACTCGCTGAAGCCCGCCCCAAGGGAGCGCCACGGGATGCCTTCAGCCGCAGAACTTGCCTGGTTGATCCCGGTGTTGCCCCTGGCCGGGGCCTGCCTGGTGGGTCTGGGGCTGATCAGCTTCAACCGCACGATCAACCGGCTGCGCAAACCCGTGGCCTGGCTGTTGATCAGCTGCGTGGGCGCGGCAGCCGTGCTGAGCTACGCGATCCTGGCCCAGCAGCTGGCCGGAGCCGGGCCCACCGAGGTGCTGTTCAACTGGGCCAGCGCGGGCAGCTTCAACCTGCAGATGGGCTTCCGCGTCGACGCCCTGGCGGCGGTGATGCTGGCCCTGGTCACCACCATCGCCCTGTTGGTGATGGTGTATTCCGACGGCTACATGGCCCATGACAAGGGCTACGTACGCTTCTTCACCTACCTGGCCCTGTTCAGCAGCTCGATGCTGGGCCTGGTGATCAGCCCCAACCTCCTGGAGATCTACGTGTTCTGGGAGCTGGTGGGCATGTGCTCCTACCTGCTGGTGGGCTTCTGGTACGACCGCGACGGCGCCGCCAACGCGGCCCAGAAGGCCTTCGTGACCAACCGGGTGGGCGACTTCGGGCTGCTGCTGGGCATCCTGGGCCTGTTCTGGGCCACCGGCAGCTTCGGCTTTGAGCAGATCGGCGCCGGCCTGCAGGAGGCGGTGGCCGGCGGCAGCCTCAGCAGCGGCGTGGCGGTGATCCTCTGCCTGCTGGTGTTCATGGGGCCGATGGCCAAATCGGCCCAGTTCCCGCTGCACGTGTGGCTGCCCGACGCCATGGAGGGCCCCACGCCGATCTCGGCCCTGATTCACGCCGCCACGATGGTGGCCGCCGGCGTGTTCCTGGTGGCCCGGCTGCAGCCGGTGTATGAGCCCTTCCCGGCCGTGCAGCTCACCATTGCCGTGGTCGGCACGATCACCCTGTTCCTGGGGGCCTCGATCGCCCTCACCCAGCAGGATCTCAAGAAGGGTCTGGCCTACAGCACCGTGAGCCAGCTGGGCTACATGATGCTGGC
>JBEDAU010000065.1:0-2749 GCA_041177605.1 Cyanobacteriota bacterium
AGGTGATGCGCGACACCGCCGACAACGTGGTGATCGTGTGCTCGATCGAGAACCTCGATCCGATGGGGGTGCACACCGGTGACTCGATCACCGTGGCCCCCGCCCAGACCCTCACCGACCGGGAGTACCAGCGCCTGCGTGATCAGGCGATCGCGATCATCCGCGAGATCGGCGTCGACACCGGCGGCAGCAACATCCAGTTCGCGATCAACCCCGCCAACGGCGACGTGATCGTGATTGAGATGAATCCGCGCGTCTCGCGCTCCTCGGCCCTGGCCTCCAAGGCCACCGGCTTCCCGATCGCCAAGATCGCCGCCCGCCTGGCGGTGGGCTACACCCTCGACGAGATCGTCAACGACATCACCGGCGCCACGCCGGCCTGCTTCGAGCCCACGATCGACTACGTGGTCACGAAGATCCCCCGCTTCGCCTTCGAGAAGTTCCAGGGCAGCCCGGCGGTGCTCACCACCTCGATGAAGTCGGTGGGGGAGGCGATGGCGATCGGGCGCTGCTTCGAGGAGTCGTTCCAGAAGGCCTTGCGCTCCCTGGAGACCGGCCACGCCGGCTGGGGCTGCGACCGCCCCGAGTCCGGCTGGGATGGCACCGAGCTGGAGCGGGCCCTGCGCACCGCCACCCCCGAGCGGATCTTCGCCGTGCGCGCCGCCATGCTGGCGGGCCGCAGCGACGCCGAGATCCATCGCCTCTCGGCGATCGACCCCTGGTTCCTGGCCAAGCTGCGGGGCCTGGTGGCGGCCGAAGCACACCTGCTGCGCGGCCGAAGCCTGGCCGACCTGGATGCAGCCGCGCTGCTGGAGCTCAAGCAGCTGGGCTTCTCCGATCGCCAGATCGCCTGGGCCACCGGCAGCGATGAGCTGGCCGTGCGGCGTCACCGCCAGGGCCTGGGCGTGCGGGCCGTGTTCAAGACCGTGGACACCTGTGCCGCCGAATTCGCCTCGCGAACGCCTTACCACTACGCCACCTACGAACGGCCGCTGGAGCGGATCACGGCCGCCGGCGAGCTGGAGCAGGTTCCTCCCGAAGACGAGGTGCAGCCGGAGACGCGCCGCAAGGTGATGATCCTGGGCGGAGGCCCCAACCGCATCGGCCAGGGGATCGAATTCGACTACTGCTGTGTGCACGCCTCCTTCGCCCTGCGGGAGGCCGGCTTCGCCACCGTGATGGTCAACAGCAACCCGGAAACGGTGTCGACCGATTACGACACGTCCGATCGTCTCTATTTCGAGCCGCTCACCCTGGAAGACGTGCTCAATGTGATCGAGGCGGAGCGCCCGGAGGGAGTGATCGTGCAGTTCGGCGGGCAGACGCCGCTGAAGCTGGCGATCCCGCTGCTGCGCTGGCTGCAGGGGCCCGAGGGCCAGATCACCGGCACCCGCATCTGGGGCACCTCGCCCGAATCGATCGATACGGCCGAAGACCGGGAACAGTTCGAGGCGATCCTGCGCCGGCTGGAGATCCGCCAGCCCCGCAACGGCCTGGCCCGCAGCGAGGCCGAGGCCCGCGCCGTGGCCGAGCGGGTGGGCTACCCGGTGGTGGTGCGCCCCAGCTACGTGCTGGGCGGCCGGGCCATGGAGGTGGTGTTCGATGAGCTTGAGCTCAACCGCTACATGGCCGAGGCGGTGACTGTGGAGCCCGACCACCCGGTGCTGATCGACCAGTACCTGGAAAACGCGGTGGAGGTGGATGTGGACGCCCTGGCCGATGCCACCGGCGCCGTGGTGATCGGCGGGCTGATGGAGCACATCGAGCCGGCCGGCATTCACTCGGGCGACTCGGCCTGCTGCCTGCCCAGCGTGAGCCTGGGGCCCGATGCCCTGGCCACGATCCGCCAGTGGAGCCGGGATCTGGCCCTGGCTTTGGAGGTGCGCGGCCTGATCAACCTGCAGTTCGCCGTGCAGCGCGACCAGGAGGGGATCGAGCAGGTGTTCATCATCGAGGCCAACCCGCGCGCCTCACGCACGGTGCCCTTCGTGGCCAAGGCCACCGGCGTGGCGCTGGCCAAGCTGGCCAGCCGGGTGATGGCCGGCCAGAGCCTGGCCGAACTCGGCCTCACCGCCGAGCCCATTCCGCCCCTGCAGACCGTGAAGGAGGCGGTGCTGCCGTTCAAGCGCTTCCCCGGCTCCGACACATTGCTCGGTCCGGAAATGCGCAGCACCGGCGAGGTGATGGGCATCGCCAGCGGCTTCGGCATGGCCTTTGCCAAGGCGGAGCTGGCCGCCAGTGAGGCCCTGCCCACCGGGGGCACGGTGTTTCTCTCCACCCACGACCGCGACAAACAGGCCCTGGTGCCGGTGGCCCGTCGCCTGGCGCAGGAGGGCTTCAGCCTCACCGCCACCAGTGGCACGGCCGCTGCCCTGGCGGCGGAGGGACTGGTGGTGGAGCCGGTGCTGAAGGTGCATGAGGGTCGCCCCAACATCGAGGACGCCATCCGCTCCGGTCGCATCCAGCTGGTGATCAACACGCCGATCGGCCGGCAGGCCGCCCACGACGACAAGTACCTGCGTCGCGCCGCCCTCGACTACGCCGTGCCCACCGTGACCACCCTGGCCGGCGCCCGTGCCGCCGTGGAGGCGATCGCCGCCCTGCAGCAGCAGCGCCTGGAGATCAACGCCCTGCAGGACATCCACGGCTGAGGCCCAGGCCTCCGGGCTGGGAGGGGGGCGGCGCTGGTCCCTAGGGTTGCGCCACCGATCCCCGACCCATGACCGTCACCTCCCAGGCCCCCACACCC
>JBEDAU010000066.1:0-9630 GCA_041177605.1 Cyanobacteriota bacterium
TTGAGGTGCTGCTGATGGAGCCGGGCGAACTGGATGCAGCCCTGGCGAGTGGAGACGAATATCTGGACGGCAAGAGCGTGACCGCCTGGTTACGGGCCAAGCAATTCCTCAGCCTTTAGCCGGGGCATTGCTCAGGAGATTCGGCGCAAAACACCAACCAAGAGTTGATGCTCCCCAATCCACGTGATCTCAAGCAACAACAGAACAAGGGCACAACAACTCGCGGATGAAGGACCATTCTCAGGCTTGAAAAATAAAAAGCCCCGCACGTTGCGGGGCTTCAAACACCAAAGACCTGAATCGATCAGACTGAGACCGATCAGCCCAGTTCCTTGGCTTTGGCCACCACGTTGTCGACGGTGAAGCCGAACTTCTCCATCAGCAGTGGGCCGGGGGCCGAAGCTCCGAAGCGGTCAATCGACACACTGGCACCGTCAAAGCCGGTGTACTTGTGCCAGCCGAAGCTGCTGGACGCCTCCACAACCAGGCGTTTGCGGCAGGATGCGGGAAGCACGCTCTCGCGGTAAGCGGCATCCTGCTCCTCAAACAGCTCCACGCAGGGCATTGACACCACCCGCACGTTTTTGCCCTCGGCCCGCAGCTGGGAGGCAGCCTTGGTGCACAACTCAACTTCCGAGCCGGTGCCGATCAGGATCAGGTCGGGAGCGCCGTTGCTGTCTTCGAGGATGTAACCGCCCTTGGCCACCACTTCGGGGCTGGAGCCAGGCTGGTTGGCCATGGCCTGGCGGCTGAGGATCAGCACGCTGGGGCGGTGGCGGTTGGCGACGGCAACTTGGTAGGCACCACTGGTCTCATTGCCGTCGCCCGGGCGCAGCACGAGCATGTTGGGGATGGAGCGCAGGCTGGCCAGGGTCTCAATGGGCTGGTGGGTGGGCCCGTCCTCACCCAGGCCGATCGAGTCGTGGGTCAAGACGTAGATGACACCCAGTTCGCTGAGGGCCGAGAGGCGCATGGCGCCCACCATGTAACCGGCGAAGACGGCAAAGGTTCCGCCGTAGGGGATCAGACCGCTGCCGTGATAAGCCAGGCCATTGAGGATCGAAGCCATGGCGTGCTCGCGCACGCCGAAGTGCAGGTAACGGTTGGCCTCAGCACCCTTCTGGAAGCCCTTCTCTCCCTTGATGTCGGTGAGATTGGAGTGGGTGAGGTCCGCAGAACCGCCAATCAGCTCAGGCAGCTTCGGTCCGATCGCATTGAGGCAGTTGTAGGAGTGCTGGCGGGTGGCCAGCCCCTTATCGTCGGCGCTGTAGCGAGGCAGGTCGGCGTCCCAGCCCTGGGGCAGCTCGCCGCGCAGCCGGCGCTCGAACTCTGCTGCCTCTGCGGGGTACTTGGCGCGGTAGTCGGCCAGGATGTTGTTCCACTCCGCCTCGGCGGCAGCTCCACGGCTGATCGCCTGGCGCCAGTGGTCATAGGACTCCTGGGGCACCTCGAAGGGCCCATAGGTCCAGTTCAGATTCTTGCGGGTGAGCTCCGCCTCCTCAGCTCCAAGGGCAGCACCGTGCACACCCGCGGTGTTGGCCTTGTTGGGTGAGCCATAGCCGATGGTGGTGGTCACCTTGATCAGCGAGGGCCGGTCGGTAACGGCCTTGGCGGCGGCGATGGCCCGGGAAATGCCCTCCACATCGGTGTTGCCATCGGCCACATGCTGCACGTGCCAGCCATAGGCCTCGTAGCGCTTCAGCACATCCTCCGTGAACGACACATTGGTGTTGCCGTCGATGGTGATGTGGTTGTCGTCGTAGAGGGCGATCAGCTTGCCCAAGCCCAGGTGGCCGGCCAGGGAAGCGGCCTCCCCGCTCACGCCCTCCTGGTGGCAGCCATCCCCCATGATCACGTAGGTGTAGTGATCAACGACCTTGCAGTCGGGCTTGTTGAACTTCGCCGCCAGGTGGGCCTCGGCCATCGCCAGACCCACGGCGTTGGCGATGCCTTGACCAAGGGGGCCGGTGGTGACTTCAACGCCGGCCGTCTCGAAGGTCTCGGGGTGCCCCGGGGTCTTGGAGCCCCATTGGCGGAACTGCTTGATGTCCTCCAGGGTCACCGAGTCGTAGCCGGTGAGGTGCAGCAGCGCGTAGAGCAACATGCAGCCGTGACCGGCGGAGAGCACGAAGCGGTCGCGGTTGAACCACTTGGGGTTCTTGGGGTTGTGCTTGAGGGCCCGGTCCCAGAGAGCAAAGGCCATCGGTGCGCAACCCATCGGCAGACCGGGGTGACCGGAGTTGCTCTTGTTGATCGCATCCACCGCCAGGAAGCGGATGCTGTTGATGCAAAGGTTCTCCAGGCTGCTGGTGGCGGCGGGGGAGCTGGGAGCGACGACCATGGCTGGGAGGAGAGTGAAGGGGAACTGGGAATCAGAAGGGTCGGATCTGACGGGAGGCCGGATCAACCCATCATCCGCTCAAGCGGCGGAAGGCGAGGCAGACGTTGTGGCCACCGAAGCCGAAGGAGTTGGAAAGCACCACGTTCACCGGCAGCTCACGGGCCTGGTTGGGAACCACATCCAGATCGCAGGCGGGATCCGGGTTCTGATAATTGATGGTGGGAGGGACCAGGTTGTGACCGATGGCGAGGACCGCGGCCACGGCCTCGATGCCGCCGCTGCCACCCAGCAGGTGGCCAGTCATCGACTTGGTGGAGCTCACTGGAATCCTGTAGGCATGCTCCCCGAGGGCTGCCTTGATGGCGGAGGTCTCGTTGCTGTCGTTGGCCGGCGTGCTGGTGCCGTGGGCATTCACATAGTCCACGGCACCAGCCTCGAGTCCGCCATCCCGCAGGGCCAGGCGCATCGCCTCAGCCCCACCCACACCTCCGGGGGATGGGGCGGTGATGTGGTGAGCATCACAGGTCATGCCGTAGCCCACGATCTCCGCCAGAATTGTGGCTCCGCGGGCCCGGGCGTGGTCCAGGCTCTCGAGCACCAGCACACCTGCGCCCTCGCCGATCACGAAGCCGTTGCGCTCGGCGTCAAAGGGACGGCTGGCGCTGGAGGGATCGTCGTTGCGGAAGGAGAGCGCCTTGGCACTGGCGAAGCCGGCCACCCCCAGGGGGGTGATCGCCGATTCAGCGCCGCCGGCAACCATCGCATCGGCCTGCCCCAGTTGAATGAGGCGGAAGGCATCGCCAATGGCATTGGAGCCCGCGGCACAGGCCGTGGCCACGGCAGTGCTGGGCCCCTTGGCGCCGAGCGCGATCGCCGCCAGGCCCGTGGCCATGTTCGGAATCATCATCGGCACGCAGAACGGGCTGACCCGGTCGGGGCCCCGATCGTTGAGCACATGGGCCTGGCTCTCCATCATCAGCAGCCCACCCACCCCCGAGCCGATGGCGACGCCGATGCGGTGCTGATTGCTGGCATCGATGCTGAGACCGGCATGGGCGACAGCCTGTTTGCAGGCCACCACGCCGAATTGACAGAAGCGATCCCAGCGCTTGGCCTCCTTGGGCTCAAGCCAGGCGGAGGAGTTGAACTCCTTGACTTCAGCCGCGAAGCGGCAGGCGTGTCGAGACGCATCAAACAGGGTGATCCCCGCCACGCCGTTGCGGCCGGTGATCAACCCCTCCCAGTAGCTGGAAACGTCGTTGCCGATCGGTGTGACAGCGCCGAGGCCGGTGATGACGACGCGGCGGAGACCCTGGACCATGGAGCGGCTCAGGCCTGCTTGTCCTGGATGTACTTCACGGCGTCGCCCACGGTGGCGATGCCCTCGGCGGCCTCGTCAGGAATCTCGATGTCGAAGGCTTCCTCCAGGGCCATCACCAGCTCCACGGTGTCGAGGGAATCGGCGCCCAGGTCGTTCTGGAAGTTGGATTCCGGCATCACCTCGCCAGCGTCAACGCTGAGCTGTTCGGCAACGATCGAGCGCACTTTCTCGTAGATCGCTTCCTGGGACATGGCCGCTGTGTGAGTCGATGCACTTTACGGGTCACCTCGGCCGGAGCCCCCCGGCGTATGAACAAGGGTGACGGGCTGGGCGGCCGTTGCCGATGCCGCCGGGGATCTTGGGTACGTTGACCACCACGCCGTTTGGTTTCCGGCCCAGGCCCATGTCTCACGCCGTCAAGATCTACGACACCTGCATCGGCTGCACCCAGTGCGTGCGGGCCTGCCCCCTCGATGTGCTCGAAATGGTGCCCTGGGATGGCTGCAAAGCCGGTCAGATCG
The DNA here is from genome assembly GCA_041177605.1 of Cyanobacteriota bacterium. Lineage (GTDB taxonomy): Bacteria > Cyanobacteriota > Cyanobacteriia > PCC-6307 > Cyanobiaceae > NIES-981. The sequence continues at coordinate 4,184 of JBEDAU010000066.1, forward strand.
CCTCTTCGCCCCGCACCGAAGACTGCGTGGGCTGCAAGCGCTGCGAAACCGCCTGCCCCACTGATTTCCTCAGCATCCGCGTCTACCTGGGCGACGAGACCACCCGGTCGATGGGTCTGGCGTACTGAACCAACTCCCATAAGCTCAGGCCCGGCCCCTGGTCGGGCTTTTTTCATGCCTGAACGCCGATGTGCGGAATCGTTGCCCTGATCGGATCGCGGGATGCGGCACCCCAGCTGCTGGAGGGGCTGCGCCAGCTGGAATACCGCGGTTACGACTCCGCCGGGATCGCCACGGTGGACGGTGCCGGTCTGCACTGCCTCAAGGCCGAGGGCAAGCTCATCCACCTCACGGCCCGCTATGAGGCGCACGGGGCCCCGGGGCAATGCGGCATCGGCCACACCCGCTGGGCCACCCACGGCAAGCCGGAGGAGCGCAATGCCCACCCGCACCTGGATGGCCGAGGGCAGTTGGCCGTGGTGCAGAACGGCATCATTGAAAACCACCGCACCCTGCGGGAAGAGCTCCAGGCCAGTGGTGTGGTCTTCCGCAGTGACACCGACACCGAGGTGATCCCCCATCTGGTGGCCCGGGAGCTCGACCAGCTGCGCAGCAACGGCGCCACGGCCAGCGGCAGCCTGCTGCTGACGGCCGTGCAGGCCGTGCTGCCCTTGCTCCAGGGTGCCTATGCCTTGGCGGTGGTCTGGGCCGAGGCCCCGGGGGCGCTGGTGGTGGCTCGCCGGGCCGCACCGCTGCTGATCGGGCTGGGGGAGGGCGAATTCCTCTGTGCCAGCGACACCCCGGCCCTGGCGGGATTCACCCGCACCATCCTGCCGATGGAAGACGGCGAGGTAGCCCTGCTCACCCCGCTGGGCATCGAGCTCTATGACCAGTCGGGGGCACGGGTTCAGCGCAGTCCCAGCCTGCTCAGCGGCACCGAGCACGTGGCCGACAAGCGCAGCTTCCGCCACTTCATGCTCAAGGAGATCCACGAGCAGCCCGAAACCGCTGCGCTCTGGATGGCCCGGCATCTGCCAGGCCCTGGCACCGAGCCGGGGGCAGCGGGTCCGCTGGTGGCGCTGCCGCTCGATGACGACTTCTTTGCCAGAGTGGAGCGGATCCAGGTGCTGGCCTGTGGCACCAGCCGCCATGCCGCCCTGGTGGGCGCCTATCTGCTGGAACAGCTGGCGGGGCTCCCCAGCAGCGTCCATTACGCCAGCGAATTTCGCTATGCGCCTCCACCGCTGAGCCCCCACACCCTCACGATCGGTGTCACCCAGTCGGGCGAGACCGCCGACACCCTGGCGGCCCTGGCGATGGAGCAGGAGCGCCGCCGCCTCGTGGCCGACCCGGCCTTTGCCCCCCGCCTGCTGGGCATCACCAATCGCCCCGAGAGCTCCCTGGCCCGGATGGTGGACCACATCCTCGACATCGGAGCGGGCATTGAGGTGGGCGTCGCCGCCACCAAGACCTTCCTGGGCCAGCTGTTGGCCTTCTACGGGCTGGCGCTGGCCTTTGCCGAGCGCCGTGTGGGCCGACAGGCCGGCGGCGGCACCATCACCAGGGAGCGGCTGCTGGCCCTGGCGGGCGCCCTACGGGCGGTGCCGGACCAGCTGCGCCAGCTGATCGCTGAGCACGACCCCCAGGCCGAGGCCCTGGCCCATCGCTTCGAGAGCACCCAGGACGTGATCTTCCTGGGCCGGGGCATCAACTTCCCGATCGCGCTGGAAGGGGCCCTGAAGCTCAAGGAAATCAGCTACATCCACGCCGAGGGGTATCCCGCCGGCGAGATGAAGCACGGCCCGATCGCCCTGCTCGATGCCCGGGTGCCCGTTGTGTCGATTGCGATGCCGGGGGGGGTGTTCGAAAAGGTGCTCAGCAACGCCCAGGAAGCCAAGGCCCGCGATGCCCAGCTGATCGGTGTCGGCCCGGCCTGCCCCGACACTGAACTGTTCGATGTGCTGCTGCCGATGCCCGCCGTGGATGAGCTGATCAGTCCCCTGCTCACCGTGGTGCCGATGCAGCTGCTGAGTTACCACATCGCTGCACACCGCGGCCTCGACGTGGATCAGCCCCGCAACCTGGCCAAGAGCGTCACCGTGGAATGACGCGCGACTGGGCGTCTTCAGCAGCGCCGCTGTCACTGCGGCCGTAGCGGTCGTCGAAGCGCACGATGTCGTCCTCCCCCAGGTAGGGACCGCTCTGCACCTCGATCATTTCCACCGGGATCTTGCCCCGGTTGGCAAGCCGATGCCGGCAACCGAGCGGGATGTAGGTGCTCTGGTTCTCGCCCACCAGCTCCTCCACACCGTCCTTTTCCACCACCGCAGTGCCCCGCACCACCACCCAGTGCTCGGCGCGGTGATGGTGCATCTGCAGGGAGAGGCTCGCCCCTGGATTCACCACGATTTTCTTCACCTGCCAGCGGTCACCCTCGGTGATGCCGTCGTAGCTGCCCCAGGGCCTGTAGATGCGGCGGTGGGCCTTGCTCTCACTGGCACCCTCCGCTTCCAGCAGCCCCACGATGGTCTTCACATCCTGGGCCCGGCTGCGGTGGGCCACCAGCACCACGTCGTCGGTCTCCACCACCACCAGGTCGTCCACGCCCAGCCCCACCACCAGTCGGCTCTCGCTGCGCAGGTAGCAGTTGTGGCTGTCCTGGCTGATCACCCGGCCGCGCAGCACGTTGCCGGCGCTGTCGCGGTCCGCGGTTTCCCACAGGGCACTCCAGCTGCCCACGTCACTCCAGCCGGCCGCCAGCGGCAGCACCGCCCCCCGGTCGGTCTTCTCCATCACGGCCACGTCGATGGCCACGTTGGGGCAGCGGGCGAAGGCCTCGCGCTCCAGCCGCAGAAAGTCGAGGTCGGCGCTGTCGTGCTCCAGGGCGGCACGGCAGGCGCTCACCACCTCGGGGGCGAGGCGCTCCAGCTCCGCCAGCATGGCGCTGGCGCGGAACAGGAACATGCCGCTGTTCCAGGTGAAACGGCCCGTGGCCAGGAACTGCTCGGCCGTGGCCCGATCCGGTTTCTCCACGAACCGGGCGATCGGCACCGGCTCCCGGGGGGCCTCGCCGGCACTGATCGCCTCGGCAGCCTCGATGTAGCCATAGCCGGTCTCGGGCGCCGTCGGCACAATGCCGAAGGTCACTAGCCTTCCCGCTTCCGCAGCCGCCAGACCGGCCGTGACCGTGGCCCGGAAGGTGGCCGCCTGGCGGATCACGTGATCGGCGGCCAGCACCAGCAGCAGGGGGTCCTCGCCCCGGGCCGTGGCCTGCAGGGCCGCGATCGCCACGGCAGGCGCGGTGTTGCGACCCACCGGCTCCAGCAGGATGGCGGCGGGTTTGACCCCGATCTGGCGGAGCTGTTCGGCCACGATGAAGCGGTGCTCTTCGTTGCAGACCAGCAGGGGGGGCGCCAGGCCCGGCAGGCCGTCAAGCCGCAGCTGGGTCTGCTGCAGGAGGGTGTGTTCACCGTTGCCGGCCAGAGGCCAGTACTGCTTGGGGTAGCTGGCGCGTGACAGGGGCCACAGCCGGGTGCCCGTGCCGCCACAGAGGATCACCGGAACCAGGGTGGAGCTGCTCACGGGGATGGACGGTCCTCGGATGTGCCCCCAGATTCGCGCACCTGGTGCGCTCAGAGTTCCAGCAGGCCAGGCGGTGGGGTGAGGCCAATCCAGCCCGACTGCAGCTCCACCACCGGCACGATCGCCTCCACGAACGGGATCAGCACCGTGCGGTTGCCGTGGGCGGCATCGAGCTCCACCTCCAGCAGGTCGTTGCCCGCATGGAGCAGATCGCGCACAACGCCGATGGAGGGGGCCGCCACCGCATCGGCCCCCAGCAACCGCACCTGCAGGCCCACCAGGTCGAGCAGATGGAATTCACCCGGGGCCAGCCGGGGCCGGTCGGCGGCATCCACCAGCAGCTCGTGACCCACCAGGGCCTCGGCCGCCGTGCGGTCGTCGACGCCGGTCAGGCGGATCACGAACAAGTCCTTGCCCGGCAACGGCCGGCCACTGCGCAGCTCCACCGGGCGGGCGGGCGGCTGGTTGGGGCGCCGCAGCCAGCGGGGTCCTGGCCGGGTGAAGCGCTCGGGAAAATCACTCAGCGGCAGCAACCGCAGCTCACCGCGCAGGCCCTGGGCGGCGACCAGCCTGCCCACCACCAGCAGCTCCTGCGGCATCTCCGGCGGGACTGCCGGCGGGGTCTGGTGTGCGTCGATTGGCTCCATGGGCGTCGATAATGGCGTGGCTCCCCACCTCCACCATGGCCGACCTGCCGATCCTGCCGGGCTCCACCGTGGTGGTGCGCGATCCTCGCTCGATCTACAACGGCTACAGGGGGTTCGTGCAGCGGCTCAGCGGCAGCCGGGCAGCGGTGCTGTTTGAGGGCGGCAACTGGGACAAGCTCATCACCATGCCGCTCAACGCCCTCGAGCAGGCCTGAGCTGCCGCAGGGCAGCCCGGGCTGCGTCCTGTTCAGCCGCCCGCCGCGAGCGACCCCACCCCTCGGCACTGGCCTGATCCGCCACAGCGACCAGGCAGCGAAACCGCCGCGGGTCGCCATGGATCTGGCTGCGCTCCTCGCAGCGATAGTGCGGCAGACCCAGCTTGCGTGCCTGGGTCCACTCCTGCAGTGCCGATTTCCAGTTGTGCTGGTCGGGGTCAGCCAGCAGCTCAGCCGTGCTCTGCCGCCAGTGGGGACTGAGCCAGCACAGCACCGGCCTCAGCCCGCCCTGCTCGGCACCCCAGGCTTCATAGAGCCCGCCGATCAGGGCCTCGCACAGCTCCGCACGCACGGTGGCCCGGCCGGCCTGATCCCCAGCAGCCATGGGGCCGATCCGCCACACGGTGTCGATGCCGCAACGCTCGCCGAGCTCTGCCAGCCAGCGGTCGCTCACCAGCTGGGCCCGCAGGTTGGAACAGCGGCCCACCGAAAGGCCCGGATGTTCCTGCTGCAGGAAGGCCGCCGCAGCCAGCCGAAGCACGGCATCCCCCAGAAATTCCAGCCGTTCATGGTTGAGGGCCAGGGCGGCGGAGGTGTGGCTGAGGGCTTCCTCGATCGACGCCAGGGCCACGGTTGAGGTGCCGGGTCCGCCTTCGGCAGCGGGGTCGAGCCCCAGGCTGTGCAGAAAGGTCACCAGCTGGCGGTGGCGCTCCGGAGTCACGGGCTTGGGACTGGGAATGGCGGCCATGCGTGGGGCATGCGGGCCGGAAGGGGGGAAAGCAGGACGTAAGCCGGGTTCTGTTCTCCCGCCGGCAGGCCGACGGGGGGTGATCATCTGTCTGGGACCGCCGTCACCGGCGGTCTCGAGCGGCGCACTTGTGTCGGGACGGGTGTCATGGCCAACCGTTGTCCCTGGGCCTTGCTCCCAGCCGGGGTTTACCGAGCCAGCACCTCTCGATGCTGCTGGTGCGCTCTTACCGCACCTTTGCACCCTTACCTGAGC
>JBEDAU010000067.1:0-7030 GCA_041177605.1 Cyanobacteriota bacterium
GATGGGCAGTCTGGTCGAGGCGCTGCGCCCGCACCCATCCACGGCCGGCCCGAGGGGCCGCGACGTCACCCCCCGATCAGGGTTTCGAGCGCGGCGGTCACATCCGGCTGCCGCATCAACGCTTCACCCACCAGCACCGCATCGGCCCCGGCGCTCTGCACCCGGTCGAGATCGTCGCGGCTGAACAGGCCCGACTCACTCACCAGCAGACAGCCACGCTCCCGGATCCGGACGCCATAGGTGGCGGTGAGGTGCTCGGTGGTAGCCAGGTCGGTGTGGAACGTGGCCAGATCCCGGTTGTTGATGCCGATCAGCTGCACGCCATCCAGGGCCAGCACCCGCTCCAGCTCCTCGGCGTCGTGCACCTCCACCAGCACGGCCAGTCCCAGGCTGCGGGCCACCTTGAGCAGGTAGTCCAGGTCCTGATCGGTGAGGATCGCCGCGATCAGCAGGGCCGCATCGGCACCGGCGGCCCGGGCCTGATAGAGCTGATAGGGCGTGAGGATGAAGTCCTTGCAGAGCAGGGGGAGATCAACCACCTGGCGCACCTGTACCAGCACCTCAAAACCACCCTGAAAGAACGGCTTATCGGTGAGCACCGACAGGCAGCTGGCCCCGCCGGCGGCGTAACCACGGGCAATCGCTTCGGGGTCGAAATCCTCACGGATCACCCCCTTGCTGGGGCTGGCTTTCTTGACCTCGGCAATCACCGCAGGCTTGCGGCAGGCGGCCCGCAGAGCCGCCACGAAGTCGCGGGTGGGAGGGAGATCCGCCACCTGCTTCTTCAGTTGCTCCAGGCTCACCCGCTCCCGGGCTGACGCCACCTCCCGATCCTTGTCCCAGACAATCTTCTCGAGGATGTTGCGGGGCTCTCCCTCCGCATGGGGGATGGCGTACTCCAGATGAGCCACCTTCACGGAGGGATTGGGAGGTCGGCGGCGGATCTCCAAGCAGGGCGCAGCGGCAGATCCGGATCGTAGGAGCGGGCCACAAGGTCACCTCAAGGTCACCTCCGTCCGCGAAGACCTTGCAGATTCCGCAGAAAGGCCGACCAAAAGCGCAAGACCCTGGCAAAGCCAGCCCAGGCACTGCAAACCTGCAGCCCAGGGTTGGATCCAGCGGTCTGCAGGGGATGAAGCCAGTTGCGCCGGGGTGCCTCTCCGCCGAAGCCCAGGTCGGGGCAGCCGTGATCGATCTGCATGTTGCGCGGGGCGGGGCTGAGCCGAGCCACAACGGCCCAGCGGGGTCCGCGGCGAAGCCCGGGCTGGGCAACCCGTGCCTGCAGGGGGCGTTCGTCCGTCTGATGGCGCCCAGACCAGCCGCCTGGCCAGGGGGGAGCAGAAGACGGGCAGCGGCCGATGGGCTCGAGCTCCACTGGCACGGCACGGACACCACCAGACTCCAACTGACGCCACCGGGCTCCCCGACCGCCGGCGACCCTGGCTGCTGGACGCTGCTGGTCCCCCTCGAACCCCTGCTGCTGCAGGCCTCAGCAGCCGAGCAGCTGCAGAACCTGGTGTTCCACAGCAGCGACGCCCTCGGCACCTCGGGCCTGCCGCTGCTCCTGGGCACCTGCTGCTCGGCCCTGGTCCACAGCGCAGGCACGGCACCGTCGCCCCACTGGCTGCGGCTGGAGCAGCAGCTGATCGTCCAGCTGGTGAACGCGCTGCAACGGCCCGATCTGGCAGGCAGCCAGTGGCGGGAACGGGGCTGGCGGCACCTGACGCTGACGCTGAACTGGATGGCCGAGCACCTGGAGGAGGACTTCAGGCTGGTGGATGTGGCCGCCGTGGCCGGCATCACTCCCAGGGCCCTGCAGATGGCCTACCGCCGCCATCTGGACAAGCGACCGCTGCAGAGCCTGCGGCTGCTCCGGCTGGCCCAGCTGCGCCAGCTGCTGCTGCTGGAGGCCCCGTCGCAGCGGCTGGGGGACCTGCTGGATCGCTGCGGACTCAGCTCCAGCGGCAGCACGGCAGGACACTACCGGGAGCACTACGGCGAGAATCCCTCCCAGACCCGCCGCCCAGCCCCAGGCCTCGCCTAAGGTGCACCGACGGCCATGGCCGCCTGTTTGTAAGCCGCCTCCACCACCTCGCTGAGGGTGGGATGGGTGTGCACTTCGCTCACGAGCTGGCGGACGCTCTGCCGACGGGCCACGGCATTGGCGATCTCCTGGATCAGGTCAGCCGCATGCAGACCGTAGATGTGGGCTCCGAGCACCTCACCGGTGGCCCTGTTGAACAGCAGCTTCATCAGGCCATCGCTCTCCAGCTCGGCCAGGGCCTTGGAGTTGGCCTTGAAGTAGCTGCGCACGCTGCCCAGCTCGAAGCCCTCTCTGGCCGCCAGCTCTCTGGCATCCGCTTCACTCAGGCCCACCGAACTGATCTCCGGGTGGGTGAAGGTGGCCGCCGGGATCGAGCGGTAGTCGATCGCCCGGGAGTGGCCCAGGATGTTGTCGATCGCCACGGTGCCCTGGGCGGCGGCGGTGTGGGCCAGCATCATCTTGCCGGTCACATCCCCCACAGCCCACAGGTGGGGCACGGGGGCACCGGCCACCAGCACGCGCATGTGGTCATCGACCGGGATGAAGCCGCGCTCGGTCTCCACCCCCACGGCCGCCAGGTTCAGATCGGCACTGTTCGGCACCCGGCCGGTGGCCACCAGTACCGCATCCACCTCCAGGGTCTCCACCAGCTCTTTGGTGGCCATGTCGGCCAGCTCGATCGTCACCGGACAGCCGGGGGTCACCTTGCGGGCCAGCAGACCGGCGCGGGCATCGATGTCGCGGCCATCGATCAGCTTGCGGGCCGCCAGCTTGGCGATGTCGGGATCGAAGGTGGGCATAACCCGATCCAGGGCCTCGATCATCGTGACCTCGCAGCCCAGCGCGGTGTACACGTCGGCGAATTCCAGGCCGATGTAACCGCTGCCGATGATGGCCAGCCAGCGGGGCAGCCACTCCAGGCTCACCGCCTCGTCGCTGGTGAACACGGTGCGGCCGTCGGTCTCGATACCGCGGGGCACGAACGGCTCCGAACCGGTGGCCAGGATCACGTCACGGGCGCTGTAGGTGCGCTCCAGGCCGCTGCCGCTCTCCCGCACGGTGACCTGCTGGTGGCCGGCCAGACGCCCCTTGCCCCGCAGGATGGTGGCTCCGACCCGCTCGAGGGTCTTGGTGAGATTGGCCCGGATGGTGGCCACCAGCTGATTGGCGTGGTCGGCGATCTTCTGGCGCTCGAAGCGCACCGGCGCGGCGTGGATACCGAAGCCGGCCAGGTGCTCGGCATCGGCCAGTTCCCGCACGCGGCCACTGGCAGCCAGCAGGGCCTTGGAGGGCACGCAGCCGCGATTGACACAGGTGCCACCCATGTCGCACGACTCGACGATGGCGACGCGCAGGCCATGCTCCGCAGCGTGCTTGGCGGCATCGAAGCCGCCGTACCCGGCCCCGATCACGATCACGTCGAAATCAAAGCCGGAGGAGGGGGCAGCACTCACCGGAGCCACGGGTCATCTGGGGGCATTCTCTCCTGTCACTCAGCCAGTGGCTGCATCACCGATCAGCTGCTGGCGCTGCCGCTCCAGCAGCAGGGGGGCGGCCGCCACCGCCACGTTCAGGGACTCCACCGCCCCACTGTGGGGAATGGTGACCCGGCTATGGGCCAGGGCCTGGAGCTCGGCCGCCAGGCCCTGGCCCTCGTTACCCAGCAACAGCACCGTGGGTCCGTTCCAATCGAGCTCCCAGTAGGGGATGGCCCCAGGCTGGGGGGGCACGGTGGCCACCAGCTGGAAGCCCAGGGCATCGAGCCGCTCCAGGCGCCCGAACAGCTCGGCGCGACTGCCGCGCCAGATCGGCAGGGCCAGGGCGGCCCCGGCGGAAGCCCGCAGCACCTTGGGCTGGAAGGGGTCAGCCCCCTCCGCCAGCCAGAGGGCTTCGGCCCCCGCCGCCAGCGCGGTGCGCATCAGGGTGCCCAGATTGCCGGGATCCTGGATGGCATCCAGGGCCAGGACCAGTGGCAGGGGATGGCCGTCAGCAGCGAGCTGATCGGGCAGCGGCGCGGGAGCTGGAGGGGCCAGGGTGAGCAGCACTCCGTCGGGATGGTCGGTGCTGGCGGCGGCGGCCATCACCTCGGCACTCACGGGCTGCCAGGCCGGCCAGCCAGCCCGGCCGGCCGCCAGATCCGGATGGGCCTGGAGCCAGTCCTGCGTGGCCACCAGCTGCTCAGGCCGCAGCCCCAGGCGCAGCACCTCCTGGAGCAGGTGCCCCCCCTCCAGCAGCACAGCGCCGTGCTCACGGCGACCGCGCGGGGTGTGCAGCGCCCTCAGGTACCTGACCAGCGGGTTCCGCCGGCTGGTGATCAGCTCAGGCTGGCCATGCATGGTCGTAGCCGCGGCGGAGACGGCCGGGGAGCACAGGAGTGGCCACGGTGTTCTGCCCCATCGCCAGGATACTTGCCCGACCCGGGCAAGTATCTGTCAACCAGGCACAGACCAAAAGGTACAGACCTACAGGTACAGACCAACAGGCGCAGATGAACGTTTACAGACACATCCATCGCCTGCAGGACCATGAAAAGATTCCAAAAATCCTAAAACCACTACCACTCAAAAGAAAGCAGAAAGATTCTGAGATATAAGCTTTTCAGAACTATGATCCTAGTCTGTGCAGATCCCTGGGATTTTGATGCGGATGGGGAGACTTGAACTCCCACGACATTGCTGCCACTAGTACCTGAAACTAGCGCGTCTACCAATTCCGCCACATCCGCGTGGCTGCCGCCCAACGGCGACCCCAAAAACATACGCCATCACCGGCGGGGGGCATCCCGCCTCCCTGAGCCAGTTCGAGCGGCGGCCGTCTAGACGGTCTCACGGTTTGTTGTCAAGATGCGGCTGCAAACGGAGGGACAGCCCGCCCATGAGCCTCACCGCTGTCCAGTCCCCGGCCGGATCTGCCCACCAGCTTGAGATCACCGGTGGACGCCGTCTCAGCGGTGAGCTGCACGTGAGTGGCGCCAAGAATTCGGCTCTGGTGCTGATGGCGGCCTGCCTGCTCAGCCGCTCTCCCATCCGCCTGCGCAACGTTCCGCCGCTCACCGACATCTCGGCCATGGCCGAGATGCTCACCAGCCTGGGAGCCAAGGTGGTGCGCGACGGCGATGCCCTTGAGCTCGACGGCAGTGGCGTGCACAACGTCAGCGCCCCCTACGAACTGGTGAACAGCCTGCGGGCCAGCTTCTTCTGCATCGGCCCCCTGCTGGCCCGGATGGGCATGGCCAAGGTTCCCCTGCCCGGTGGCTGCCAGATCGGTAGCCGCCCGGTGGTGGAACACGTCCGAGGCCTCAAGGCGCTGGGCGCCCAGGTCACGATCGAGCACGGAGTGGTCACCGCAGTGGTGCCCGGCCGCGGCCACCGCCTGCAGGGCGGTCGGATCCATCTCGACTGTCCCAGCGTGGGGGCCACCGAGACGCTGATGATGGCGGCGGCGCTGGCCGACGGCGAGACGGTGATCGACAACGCCGCTCAGGAGCCCGAGGTGGTGGATCTGGCCGGTCTGCTGATCGCCATGGGCGCCAAGCTGCGCGGGGCCGGCACGCCCACGATCACGGTGGTGGGTGTGGATCGCCTGCACGGTGCGGACTACGCCGTCATCCCCGACCGCATCGAGGCGGGCACGTTCCTGCTGGCTGCGGCGATCACCCGCTCGGAACTGCGGATCGCTCCGCTGATCCCCGAGCACCTGGGAGCCGTGCTCACCAAGCTGGAGGAGGCCGGCTGCCGGATCAGCCACGACGGGGTCGGGGTGACCCTGCAGGCGGATCAGATCAACGCCGTTGACCTGCGCACCCAGCCGTTCCCAGGCTTCCCCACCGACCTGCAGGCTCCTTTCATGAGTCTGCTGGCCACCGCCCAGGGCACCAGCGTGATCACCGAGCACATCTTCGAGAACCGCCTGCAGCACGTGGCCGAGCTGCAGCGGATGGGAGCCGCCATCCGCACCCAGGGCAACACCGCCTTCGTGGAGGGGGTGGTCCGGCTCAGTGGGGCGCCGGTGCAGGGCACCGACCTGCGCGCTTCGGCGGCCATGGTGCTGGCGGGCCTGGCCGCCGAGGGCGTCACCACGGTGCGGGGCCTGGAGTATCTGGATCGGGGCTACGCCCAGCTGGAGGCCAAGCTCAACGCCGTCGGGGCCTCGATCGCGCGCATCTGCGACGGCGTCGCACCGGTCAGGCTGGCCGCGTAAGCTCCGGCCTGCGGGAGCGTGCCGGAATTGGTAGACGGACTCGACTCAAAATCGAGCGCCCTCGGGCATGTGGGTTCGAGTCCCACCGCTCCCATCACCCCCGCCCCGGTGCCATCCACCGGGGCTTCGGCCGTCATGGACACCTACGCCCGCTTCCCGGTGGAGCTGGTACGGGGCAAGGGTCTCTGGGTCTGGGATCGCGATGGCAAGCGCTACCTCGACTGCGTGGCCGGCATCGCCGTCTGCACCCTCGGCCACAGCGACCGGCGCATGAAGCGGGCCCTGGGCCGCCAGCTCGGCAAGCTCCAGCACGTCTCCAACCTCTACCGGATCCCTGAACAGGAAGAGCTGGCGGCGGCCCTGGCGGCCAGGAGCTGCCTGGATCGGGTGTTTTTCTGCAATTCCGGGGCCGAGGCCAACGAGGCGGCCATCAAACTGGCTCGCAAGCACGGCCACAGCGTGCGTGGCATTGCGGACAACGACCCGGCCGGGCCCCTGATCCTCACCGCCCAGAGCAGTTTCCACGGCCGCACCCTGGCCGCGGTCACCGCGACGGGCCAACCCAAGTACCACCAGGGCTTCGAGCCCATGGTGCAGGGCTTCCGCTACTTCCCCTACAACGACACCGCCGCCTTCGAGGCCCTGCTGGCCGAGTGCGAGAGCCGCGGCCCCCGGGTGGCGGCCGTGCTGATCGAGCCCCTGCAGGGGGAAGGCGGTGTGGTGCCCGGTGACCGGGCCTTCTTCCAGCGGCTGCGCCAGCTCTGCGACGCGCACCAGATCCTGCTG
>JBEDAU010000068.1:0-14394 GCA_041177605.1 Cyanobacteriota bacterium
CGCCGGATCGGCGCCAGCCGCTGCAGGCCATTTCCCGCCGGTCCGCGCCTGCCGCCGACCCCTGGCCCGACGACGACGTTTTCAGCGTGCCCCGCTGGCAGCGGGACCCCAGCCCCCGGCCTGCCGCCGAGCCCCCGGCTGGCCGGCCGCCCGATTCCGGCCGCTCCATGCCCCAGGGCCCGGCCCGGCCCCTGCCGCGCTCCAGTCGCCGCCGCCCTGACTAGCCTGCGGCCAGCTGGTGTGGGCCGATGAGCAGCCTGGTGGTGGTGGGGTTCCCCAAGGTGGAGGAGGCCGAGCAGGTGCGCCGCGAGCTGGTGGATATCCAGCGCGAGCAGCTCATCGCCCTGGAAGATGCGGTGGTGGTGGAGCACGATGGCGAGGGCCAGGTGCACCTGCGCCAGGCCATCAACCTCACCGCCGCCGGAGCGCTGGGCGGTGGCTTCTGGGGCACGTTGGTGGGCCTGTTGTTCCTCAACCCCCTGCTCGGCGCCGCGGTGGGTGCCGGCGTGGGGGCCGCCTCCGGCTCCCTCTCCGACATCGGCATCAACGACAGCTTCATGCGGGAGCTGGGCGAAACCCTGCCCCGCGGCAGCGCAGCCCTCTGCCTGCTGGTGCGCCAGGCCACCCCCGACCGGGTGGTGGAGCGGCTGCGGGCCCATGCCCCCCACGCCCGGCTGCTGCGCACCAACCTCTCCCACACCGACGAAGACCAGCTGCGCGAGCTGCTGGAGCGGGCCCGCAAGCAGGCCGAGGCCCTGCGCCTGGGGTGAGCGGGTCCTAGCCGCGGGCCAGGGGGGCGTCGCTGGCCGCATCCCGCAGCTGCCAGGGATGCTCGAAGCGATCCAGATAGGTCTTCATCGCCCCACTGCTCAGGTAGTGCTTCCAGAGCGACTGGCGCAGGTTGGCGGGCCAGGTCGGCCCGGCCGGGGGTGTGCCGTCGGGCTGGAAAAACCGCCGAAACCGGCCCGGCAGCTTGCCGCTGCTGTCGTTCCAGGGTTTGGTGGGCCCGATGAAGTGGATCAGGCGCGGTTCCACCAGCTCCACGAAGAAACGGGAGGCATGGGTGTATTGCCAGTTCCAGATCGGGCTCATTTCCGCCCACTCCCCCCGAACCACGATGTTCAGGGCCGATTGATCGCTGTGCAGGATGGCCTGGGGACAGTCGACCAGGGCGCGGATGGCCCGGGCGCCGATCTCCCGCTGGCGCCAGCCCTCGGTGTGGATCAGCAGCACGCCCGCATTGAAATAGGGCAGGTTGGCCTGTCTGGTGGCCACAAACTCCGGCACCCGTCGCCGCGGGCTGCGCCACTGCTTGTTGTCGCGTACGGCGCCGATGCAGTGATCGCCCATCTCCGCTTCGAGCAGGCCATCGAGCCCGCCGTGCTCACACACAATGTCGGTGTCGAGATAGAGAATCCGCCCATAGTCAATCCCCTCCAGTTCAGGAATCAGCAGGCGGATGTAGGTGGCGATGCCGTGCCGTCCGGCGGCGGCGGCGGTGGGGATGGCGTCGAGGTTGGAGAGGGTGTGCAGGATCACACCCGCCTCCCTGCAGGCCTGCGGCAGCTCGAAGTTCTCGGTGCTGAAGATGCAGATGTCGAACGTTCTCTGGGGGTGGGTGGCCGCGAGCCTGGCGGCCAGGCGGGTGGTGTAGGGGGCGTAGGCCCTGTCGCAGGCGAGGGCGATGGCTTGTCGGCGCACGTTCGGCGATCCAGCGGGGAGGGCAGCGGGGCGTAGCAGGTTTGCCGGGCTGGGGCGGCCCCTAGCGCCAGTAGCGGTCAATCCACTCCACCGGCATCACGAACTCTCGGAAGCTGGACCACTGGCCGGATCGCAGCTGGCGGCGCAGGTGGACGCGGCGACCACCGTAGGGAGGCGACTCGGGCCGCCATTTCCCCTGCACCACATCGCCCGGATTGGGGCCGCCCGGAAAGGTGATGATGCGGCTGCCGGCGGGCAACCGGGCCGGCCGCAGAAACCGCAGTGGATCCGGCCCCAGGCAGTGGAGCCTGAAGTGGCGCGTCCAGCCCCGCGGCCAGAAGTTCAGCGGCTGGCCGAGGCAATCGGTCACGAAGTGCTGCTCGAAGCGGAACCGGTCGGCGAAGCCCTGGGGATCGCGCCTGAACCGCGCCAGGATTTCGGGGTGCGAGCCGATCCGGAAGCGGAACACGGAGGTCTGGCCCAGGCCGCTCAGGGGGCGGGCCCAGTTGCGCTCCAGGATCACGGCGTCGGGGCTGCCGTGCTGGAAGTAGCCATCCAGGCTGCCCACGATCACCGAGTCGAGGTCGATGAACAGGCCCATACCCTCCAGGCCCTGCAGGCTTTCGCCCCAGAGAGCCAGCTTGCGCCACTGGCCCGGGGTGCGCTCCGGCACCGGGCAGCCCAGCTCCGGCAGGGGCAGGGTCTGGATGGCGGGATCGAGGCCCGCCGGATCATCGGTGAAGCAGACCAGCCGGAAGGGCAGGGTCAGGTTCCGCTGCACCATGCGATGCAGGCGGTTCACGTAGTTAGGGCTGTACTTGGTCCCCCACTTCATGCAGAGCACGAGGTTCTGCTGTGCGCTGGCCGGCGGGTCGGGCGGATCCAGGGGGGCTGCCGCGGGCAAGGGCTCGGAGCTCGGAACAACGGGACCGCGGCTGCGGACCAGCCCCCGCCGGGTCGCTGAAATCCTAGGGGGAGCGGTGTTGGCGCTCCCCGGGGGTTTGGTCTCCCCAGGCCGCCGGATCAGCCTGCCGTATCAGGCCGCTGGTGTGGCGGGGCCTAGCCAGCGCTCCAGGGCCGGGGAGAACACCTCCCGGATCACCGTGAGTTCCCGGCCGCCTCGGAAGAAGCGGTAGTGGCGACTCCAGAATGGTCCGGGGCTGCCGAAGCGCTCCTCCAGCCAGGGGGCATCGACCTGGGCCAGCCCATCCACCTCCCGGAACAGTTCCGCCCGCCGGGCGGTGAGGCTGCGCCAGATCGGCAGGTTGCGCTGGCGCAGGTGGGCCGCCGCCTGGCCGGTGTTCCACCAGCTCTCGGCCCAGGCCAGGGTCTGGCCGCCGCAGCACAGCCACACCTGACGCCGCAGCAGCGGCCCCTCCAGTTCGCCGATTTCCGGCGGTGGCGGCCCGCCGAGCTCGGCGCCGCCCTGGCGGCTGGGCTGGTCGGGGGCCATGGCGATCAGCTCGATCTCCACCGGCCGGCCGCTGAGCGATTCCAGGTGGCGGGTGGGGCTGCCGTCGCCCAGCAGCAGCAGCCGCCAGGGCCCGCTCAGCAGCCCATCGCCCGCTGCGGTGCTGCCGTCGCTGAGGTTCAGCTGCCAGCGGGGCCGGGGGGAGGGGAGCAGGCAGGCCTCGCCGATCAGGGTCGTCATCGGGCGATTCTGGCCAGGGGGGCGGGCCAACGGCGCCAGGGCCAGCCGGGAGCTGGAGCGCAGCTCTGGGTAGTGTGACCCAGAGCTTGATGGCGCCGGTGCTGCCCGAGGTCGTCGTCACCAACCTGCACCGGCGCTACACCGGGGTTTCGGCCACGGTGCAGGCCCTGGTGCCCCACCAGCGCCAGCACCTGCAGCTGGCCGTGTGGGACTGGGGCGGCCTCGGGCTCGGCGGTGAGGTGGGGCTACGAGCGCTGCTGCGCTGGGGCTGGACGGTGCCGCCGGTGGGGCGCTGGCGGATCTGGCATGCCCGGCGCGACACGGAAATCCTGCTCGGGCTGCTGCTGCGCTCGCTGCTGCGCCAGCCCTGGCGGGTGGTGTTCACCTCCGCCGCGCCGAAGCGACCCGGCTGGTGGCTGCGCCAGCTGATCCGCCGCTGTGACGCCGTGATCGCCACCTCGCCGCGCTCCGCCCAGTGGCTGGAGCACTGTGAGGCGGTGATCTTCCACGGGGTCGACTGCGAGGCCTTTCACCCGCCCGCCGATCGGGAGGCGGCCCTGGCCGAGGTGGGCCTGCAGGGCCGGCACTGCATCGCCTGCTTCGGGCGGATCCGCGCCAGCAAGGGAACCGACCTGGTGGTGGAGGCCCTGCTGCGGGTGTTGCCGAACCACCCCGACTGGATCGGAGTGATCACGGGCCTGTGCCAGGGCCGGGATCAGGGCTTCCTGGATGCCCTGCGGCAGCGGATCGCCGCCGCCGGGCTGGAGCAGCGGATCCGGTTCGTGGGAGACCTGCAGCCGGCCCAGATCCGACGCTGGTACCAGCGGACCTCGATCTGTGTGGCCGCCTCCCGCCGCGAGGGCTTCGGGCTGACCCCCCTGGAGGCGATGGCCAGCGGCTGCGTGCCGGTCACCTCCCAGGCGGGGGCCTGGCCCTGGATCATCCGCGCCGACTTCGGCTGCACGGTGGAGACCGGAGCGTGGCGTCCGCTGGCGGATGCGCTCGACCGCCTGATCGCCGATCCCCAGCGACGGGTCGCCATGGCCGCCCGGGCCCGTTGCGTGGCCGCCCAGCAGTATTCGATCGACCAGGAGGCCAGCCTGATCAATGCTGTTTATGCCAGGCTGCAGGGGTAATCAGAGGGCTTGTGATGATATCGAGGCCGGAGATCAGCGTCATCATTTCCACCTACAATTCCCCCCGCTGGCTGGAGCTGGTGCTGGAAGGCTATTTCGTGCAGCAGTTTTCGGGCCCCTACGAGCTGGTGATTGCCGATGATGGCTCCAGCGGTGAAACGGCTCTGCTGATTGAGCGGCTGGCCCGTCATAGTCCTGTGCCGATCCGACATGTGTGGCAGCCGGATGAGGGCTTTCAGAAGTGCCGCATTCTCAACAAGGCGATTGCCGTGGCCAGCGGTGCGCTTGTGCTGTTCACGGATGGGGATTGCATCCCGCAGCCGAACATGTTGGACATCCACGCCAGCAGGGCCAGGCCTGGCACATTTCTCACCGGTGGCTATCTGAAGTTGCCGGATGTGGTGTCTTCCCGGATCAGTGCATCACTGGTGCGATCCGGGCAGCCCTTCTGTGTGTCCTGGTTGTTGCGGCACGGCTATCGGCAATCAGGAAAACTGTTGAAATTGGTTGTGCCAAAGCCGCTCGATCGCCTTGCCAATCGAATCACCACCACGAAGCGCACCTGGAACGGCCACAACGCATCGTGCTTTCGCAGCGATGCGATCGCGGTCAACGGCTTCAATGAGGTGATTCAATATGGGGGCCAGGACGTGGAATTCGGCTGCCGGCTCAACCATGCGGGTGTGCGTGGCCGCCACCTGCGTTTCTCCACCATCCCGGTGCATCTGCATCACGGCCACGGCTACGTGACCCCTGGCATGCGGGAGAGAAGCCGGGCCCAGCGGCTGCTCACCGCGCGTGAGCGCTTGGTTCGCTGTGCTCTGGGCCTGGATCAATGGATGGATCACCCGGATCAGGCGCCGGTTCTGGCGTCTGCGGATGTGCTGAGGGCGTACCCAGCCATGGGGCACTGATCAGCCCGCAGACCATATAAATGAACGTGGTCGAAAATGTGGAGTCGTAGAAATCGTCTTGCGTGATCAGGGGGAAGAGCATCACCACCAGTGAGGCGGCATAGGGTCTGGCAGCCTCCAGGCTGATCGGTGTGCGGGCGGCGGCCCTGCCCCAGCGAATCAGCAGCGCAATGGCGAGGGCCAGGCCGGCCAGGCCGATCAGTCCGGTCTGCGCCACCATGCCCACATAGATGCTGTGCGGTGCCGGTGGATTGGCGAAGCGGATCGCATCCCGTTGATCGGCAAACATTGGATAGGCTTCTTTGAAGGCGTTGGCCCCAATCCCCGTGAGCGGATTGCGAAGCCACATCTTGAAAGCGGCGTCATAGATGTAGCCACGATCACTGCTGATCGTGTTGAAGCGATCCAGGAGTGAGGGTTGGGATTGCGATTGGGAGCTTCCCGTGAGGCCGTTGATGATGGCCCCGGTGCGCAGCCTCAGCTCAGGCGAGAGGGGATAGACGGCCAGTGTGGTTGCCAGGGCCACGGCCATGATCCGGATGGCCACTTTTCTGGGCAGTTGGCTGATCAACAGGCAGGCACCCACCCCATAGCCCAGCAGGTTGTTGCGCTGGCCCGTCAGGATGGTGGCCACCCCCGCACCGGCGAGGAGGCCGTATCCCAATGGTTTCTGCCGGCCGATCGGCTGCCACAGGGCGACCGGCAGCAGGGCCGTGAGCAACCGGCCGAAGCGGGAGCTGGTCAGGAAGGCGGCCCACGGGCTGAGGGTTGCGATGTTGCCCATCAGGGCCACGCTCACGGCGCCATAGACGCAGGCCGCTGCGATCCAGGCCGCGGTGATGATGGTGATCGCCCGCTGTTGCAGTTGGCGGGCCTGGCTATCCAGCATGCCGGCCAGGATGCCGGTTCCGAACAGGATCGAGAGTGCAATCGAGCCCACGCCCTCCAGGCTGGTGCCCGGGCTCACCGATGTGCTCAGCGAGAGCACTGCGGGCACGAAAAAGCACGCCAGGACAGCCGCCAGCCTGGGCAGGGCTGCTGTCCGGAGCGGGGTGTTCCGGCCCCCCTCGCCGTGGACCATCAGGGCCAGTCCCAGCAGCGACAGTGCCGCCACGCCAAGGCGGTATTCGCCACGAAACGGTTGCCACGCGAACAGCAGAATGATGCCCGCCGCGCTCAGGTTCGACAGGCGCCCAGGCGGCCATGGAGACGACCAGGCCTTGAGCAGGGGGCGCGCGAGCTGAGCGATGGTCATGCTGGATCTCAGAGTTGGAAATAGTCGACGACGCGGCTGAGCTGCCGATCGTTGCCGCCTCTGCTGACGTTTGTCTTGCTGAGTCGTGGAGTTTTGATCAGACGTTTGATCTCGCGCACCTGGTGCTGGCCCAGGCAGCGGCGCTGATCGCCTGCCAGCCTGGACATCGCCCAGAACCAGATGTCGTCGGCCGTGGGGCACAGTGCATGGATCAGCTCGAGATCGTGGCTGCTCTCCGTAGCCAGGGAGGAGGGTGGATAGAGAATGCCGCCAACGCCGGTGAGCAGACAGGTCTCCGAGGGCGTCTGTGCCGTGGCCTGCGGCCAGCTGGTGTAAGGGGCGAAGGTCTGGCCTGCATCCCGGATCATTGTGTAGCCTCGTCTGCCCGTGATGGCCGCAGGGGCCTGCTGGTGCTCCTCCAGGAGGTCGGCAATCATCTCCTCCGGATAAATGATGTCGTCGTCGACGGTGATGATTGTGGCGGCGGGGTACGCCTGTCGGGCTGGGATGAGTTTGCCGTAACTTCTGAGTCTCTGCTGCACCCAGATGATTTCGAGGCCCAGCTTGGTCTGGGTTTTGATTTCTTCGGGTAAGTCGTGTCTGTTGCCAAACTCGGATTCGCACAGGCAAAGAACAATGAGCTCTGGCCTGACGCGTTGCCTCAGGATCGATTCGATGCTGACCCAGGCCTGGTTGATGCGGGCTGGGAAGCTGGTCAGGGACACGATCAGGCCGCCGGCCATGGCGCCGCTGCTCTGGTGGCCCAGGGTTCGCCGGTAGGTCCGGATCAGGCGGGCCTGGTCGATCCTGTTGAGCAGGCTGTTGCGGATCATGCTGCTCCTGGTTGGGGGGCGATCGTCACGCTGGTCTGGCCAGGCCACTGCTCAGGCGCGGGCGCAGCCCGTTGCCGGGCCGGCGTGCTCAGAAGCCGTTGCCAATGCTGATCTCGCGCTGTTCGCCGCCGCGCTCAAGGATGGCCGAGTCGCCGGCGGCCGAGCGTAGGCGCCAGCCGCTGCTGCCGATCCGCTCGCCCACGGTGGTGCTGATCGAGTTTCCCTGCACCTGAAAGATGGCGGAAGCCCGGCGTCCGGGGCTCTGGATCACCCCCATGAGCTGGGGCAGCTCGGCCTGCTCCCCCACTGCAGCCCGGTTCGGGCCGGGTCGGGTGGCCTGGGGAGCCGGGGCCCCCAGCCGGCCGCTCACCGGCACCCGCAGCGGCTGGGGCGCGGCGCCGGATCCGGCCGGCAAGGCCTCCAGCTGTTGCATCCAGGGTTCATCCGGCGGCGGTGGCGGCAGCTCCGGCCCCGTGCCGGCGGCCTGCTGGCCGGCGGGCTGCGCCGCGGCCGTGGTCGGGGCCGGATTCAGGTGGCGCAGGCGCTCCACCAGCAGCATGGCGCGTTCCTGCTGGAGCACCTGCCCCTGCTTCAGCCAGAGGCCCCAGCCAGCCACTGCGCAGCCAACCAGGCCCAGCACGCCAATCCAGGTGGCCATGGTCAGGGGGCCACCGCTGGGCTGCCGCACGCGCATGGGAGGGAACTGCGGCTCCAGGTCCAGCGCACTGGCTGGGCCTGGCTCGGCGGATCCGATCGCCGCTGCCGCCTCGATCACCTCCACGTCGATCGGAGGCTCCTGGGCGAACACGCGGTTCATCACCTGCTCCGCCTTCAGCTCCCAGTAGGCCCTGGACGTGGGCCTGCGGGTGGGGGGTCGGCCGTGCACCGGGTTCACAGGACGGGCTCCGCCGCCTGGGGCCGGCTGTCGTGGCGGCGGCGCTGCAGCTCCAGCCACAGCAACAGGGCCGTGAGGTCGGCCTGGCTGACGCCCGGTACCCGCGAGGCCTGGCCCAGGGTGGTGGGCTGCACGGCGGCCAGCTTCTCGCGGGCCTCGCGCGAGAGGGTGGCGATGGCGGCGTAGTCGACGCCGGCGGGCATTGGCCGGTGCTGCTGCTTGCGCACCTGGTCGATCTGCTGCTGCTGGCGGGCCAGGTAGCCGCTGTATTTGATGTCGATCTCGGCCGCTTCCGCCACATCGCGGGGCAGCTCGGGATCGGCCAGGCCGTGGCGCACCAGCTCGGCGCTGTGGAAGCCGGGACGGCGCAGCAGTTCGGCCAGGGTGATCGAGCCCTTGATGGCGGCACCGGTTTGGGCCACCACGGCCTCGGCGGCCGGATCGCTGGCCTTGAGCCGCACTGTCTCGAGACGGTGCTGTTCGGCGGCGATGGCCTCCTGCTTGCGCTGGTAGATGGCCCAGCGGCGCCCATCGATCAGCCCCAGCTCCCGGCCCAGGGGGGTGAGGCGCCGATCGGCGTTGTCGCCGCGCAGCACCAGCCGGTATTCGCTGCGGCTGGTGAGCACCCGGTAGGGCTCGCGCAGATCCTTGGTGATCAGATCATCGATCATGGTGCCGATATAGCTGCCCTCGCGCGGGAAGTGCACGGGCTCCTGGCCCCGCACCAACCGGGCGGCGTTGAGGCCCGCCACCAGCCCCTGGGCGGCGGCCTCCTCGTAGCCAGTGGTGCCGTTGAGCTGGCCGGCGCTGAACAGCCCGGCCACCCGCTTGGTTTCCAGGCTGGGCTTGAGCTGGGTGGCGGGCAGGTAGTCGTAGTCGACGGCGTAGGCGGGCCGCAGCATCACGCAGCGTTCCAGGCCGGGCAGGGTGCGCAGCAGTTCGAGCTGCAACCGCTCGGGCAGGCCCGTGGAGAAGCCCTGCACGTAGATCTCCGGCGTGTCGCGCCCCTCGGGCTCCAGGAAGATCTGGTGGCTGTCCTTATCGGCGAAGCGCACGATCTTGTCTTCGATCGAGGGGCAGTAGCGGGGGCCCTTGCTGTCGATGAAGCCGCCGTAGATCGGGGTGAGGTGGAGGTTGTCTTTGATCAGCTGGTGGGTGGCGGCGGTGGTGCGGGTGATGTGGCAGCTCATCTGCTCGCCGCTCACCCAGGCCGCCGGATCAAAGGAGAAGAAGCGATCGGCGGCGTCGCTGGGCTGCTCCTCCAGTTGATCGAGGGCGATGCTGCGCCGATCCACCCTGGCTGGCGTGCCGGTCTTGAGCCGACCCATCTGGAACCCAAGGGCTTCCAGCGCTTCGGTGAGGCCCTCGGCGGCCTGCTCGCCGGCCCGCCCCGCGCGCATGGATTGGTTGCCCACCCAGATCTGGCCGCCCAGGAAGGTGCCGGCGGTGAGGATCACGGCGCTGGCGCCGTAGGTGCTGCCGAAGTAGGTGCGGATGCCGGTGATGCGGCCGGCTGGTCCCTGGCTGGGATCCCAGCTGGCACCGCCGCCGTCGGCGTCACCCTCCACCAGCAGGCCCGTCACCATCGCCTCGCGCAGGGCCAGGTTGGGGGTGTGCTGCAGCAGCTGCAGCATCTGGCGGGCGTAGAGGCGCTTGTCGGTCTGGGCGCGCAGGGCCCACACCGCCGGCCCGCGGCTGGCGTTGAGCACCCGCTTCTGCAGGGCGGTGGCGTCGGCCAGCCGGCCGATCACGCCACCGAGGGCATCCACCTCATGCACCAGCTGGCTCTTGGCGGGCCCGCCCACCGCCGGGTTGCAGGGCTGCCAGGCAATGCGATCGAGGTTGAGGGTGAACAGGGCCGTGGAGAGCCCCAGCCGCGCCGCGGTGATCGCCGCCTCGCAGCCGGCGTGGCCGCCGCCCACCACGATCACATCGAAGCTTTCGGTGGCGGCGTCTGCGTTGGCGTCGCCTGTGGCGGCGTCGCGGCGGTCGGGGCGCTGGGTCATGGGGCCAAATTAGGGCCGGCCCCACTGGGGAGGCCAGGCCAGGCCAGCCAGGCGTAGCGGATGCCGTAGGGCCGCTGCGGCGCCCACCTTTCCGGCAGGTTGATCGCCTGCAGCGGGGGCAGGTGCTGCCCGGGCGGCAGCAGGGCTGCCAGATCGGCGGGGTCATCGTCACGATCGAGCAGCAGCAGCACCTGCAGCGGCCGATGGGCCTGCCCTGGCAGCGATGCGCCGGCCTGGGGGGTGATCACCGGCACGGCGGGCAGGGCGAGGCGGGTATTGCCGCCGACCAGGCCGTTGCTGGCCAGAACCAGATCGGGGGGGCCATGCTGCTGGACCAGCGATGCCACCAGCTGGGGCAGGGGGTAATTGGGGCGGCTGCTCTTGCCGGTGAGGCCCGCCAGCGCCGTGCGCCCCGGCAGCAGCAGCGCCGCCGTGGCCGCAGCCGCCAGGCCGCTGCCCACCAGCCAGCGGAGCCGCCGGCCAGCGCCGGGGGGGGCCAGGGTGGCGACGCTGAGCGGGGCGTAGAAGAGCAGGCTCTGGTACCAGCGGTCCTTGATGCGGGTTGCGCCGGTGCTGAGCACAAACACCAGCAGCACCGCCAGCAGCGCCAGCGGCAGCCGTTGCAGCAGGGCCTGGTCGGCAGCCCCGGCGGGATTGGCCCGCTGCAGCTGGTGGCGCTGGGGCCAGAGCAGGGCCAGCGCCGCCAGCCAGAAGGGGGTGAGAAAGGCGATGGCGGCCTTGAGGGCACTGAGCACCCCGCTCCAGGCCGGCCCGGCGGCGCGCTCGGTTTTGGCCAGGCCGGCCAGGGCCAGTTCGCCGTGCTGCAGCACCCAGCCCAGGTGGGGGGCGAGCAGCACCAGGGCGGTGGCCGCCGTCAGGGCCAGGGCCGGCCGCAGCAGCGCCCGCCGGAAGGCCGGCAGGCTGAGGGCCGCCAGCAGCAGGCTGGCCGCGAACACCGCGAAGCTGTATTTGCTCAGCAGGCCCAACGCCAGCAGTGCCCCCAGGCCGATGAACCGGCTGGGCGCGGGCCGTTGCCGCAGCCGCAGCAGCTGCAGCAGCGTGCCGGCGGCCAGCGTGGTGGCCAGCACCGAGTGGGTGAGGTCGCGCTGGGATTCCCAGATGAACTGGGGGATCAGGGCCATCCCGGCCAGCGTGAGCAGTTGCTGGTCGCCCCGGAAGCGCAGCTGGCGGCCGATCAGCAGCATGGCGCCCACCAGCAGGCTGAGCAGAACCACCTTCAGGCCCAGCAGGGTCCAGAGGGCGGGGCCGCTGAACAGGAACAGCAGCTTCACCAGATAGGTGTAGAGGGGTGGTTGGGCGCCATAGCCCAGCGCCCAGTGCTGGCTCAGCAGCAGTTGCTCGGCCTGGTCCTGGTCGGCGGTGCCGGAGACCAGCGCCTGGCTCCCGGCGTTGAGCAGCAGGTAGAGGCTGATGCCCAGCCACAGCCGCAGGTTCCAGGTATCGCCCGCGGCGCCCGCGGTGGCGGTGGCGGGTGAGGCGTTGGCGGGCTGCTGCGCAGGCACCGCTCAGGCCGCCAGGTTGCGGAAGCGGGTGAACTGGGGCTCGAACAGCAGCTTCACCGTGCCCACCGGGCCGTTGCGGTGCTTGGTCACGATCACTTCGGTGATGCCGCGGTCGGGGGTTTCGGGGTTGTAGTACTCATCGCGGTAGATCATCAGCACCAGGTCGGCGTCCTGCTCGATCGAGCCCGATTCCCGCAGGTCGGAGAGCATCGGCCGTTTGTTGGTGCGGGATTCGACGCCCCGGCTGAGCTGGGAGAGGGCCATCACCGGCACGTTGAGCTCGCGGGCCATGCCCTTGAGGCCGCGGGTGATGCGGCTGAGTTCCTGCACCCGGTTGTCGGGGGTGGAGCCCTCCATCAGCTGCAGGTAGTCGATCACGATCAGGCCCAGCTCCTTGCCGGATTCGGCCATCAGCCGGCGGCAGAGGGAGCGCATCTCCAGCACGCCGGAATTGGGTTTGTCGTCGATGAACAGGGGCAGCTGGCCCAGGCTGTTGATGCCCTGGCCCAGCAGGGGCCATTCCTCCTGCTGCAGCCGGCCGGTGCGCAGCCGGCCACTCTCGATCCCCACCTCCATCGACAGCAGGCGGTAGGTGAGCTGTTCCTTGCTCATCTCCAGCGAAAACACGCAGACGGGCAGGGCGTGGAGCTGGGCCACGTTCTTGGCGATGTTGAGCACGATCGAGGTCTTGCCCATGGCCGGGCGGCCGGCCACGATGATCAGATCGCTGCGCTGCAGCCCCTGGGTGATGGCGTCGAGGTCGTAGAAGTTCACCGGGATGCCGGCCACGGCCGTGCCGAGCGAGCGGCTCTCGATCTCGTTGAAGGTGCTGGTGAGGATCTCGGCGGTGGGGGTGAGGCCCTGGCTGGGCTTCTCCTGGCTGATGGCGAAGATCTTCTGCTCGGCCTCATCGAGCACCTGCTCCATCGGCTTGCTCTGGTCGAAGCCGAGCTGGATCACCTCGTTGCCGGAGCGGATCAGCTGGCGGCGCAGGTATTTGTCGTTCACCAGGCGGGCCACCTGGTCGATCGAGGCGGTGGAGGTGATCCGCTCCACGAGCTCCACCAGCCGCCCCTGGCCCCCCACTTTCTCCAGCTGGCCGGTGTCGGCCAGCCAGGCGGTCATGGCGGTGAGGTCGGTGGGCTTGCCCTGGCCGTGCAGCATCAGGGCGGTGCGGTAAATCTCCCGGTGGGCGGTGAGATAGAAGGCCTCGGGCCGCAGCACGTCGGCCACGCGGCCGATGGCGTCGGGGTCGAGCAGGATGCCGCCCAGCACCGCCTCCTCGGCCTCCAGGTTCTGGGGGGGCACCGAGTCGGGCAGGGCCTCGAAGCGCGCCTCGCCGCTGGCATCCCGGCCCTGGCCCGCACTGCCGTTGGTGCCGCCGGCCCGTTCGCGGCTGGATGGGCTGAGGGGAACGCTCACCATGGCAGAGGGGGGGTGCAGCGGCCGGGTTGTTCATCCTGCCCGGCGGGGGCTGCTTTGACCAGCGCCGGGGCACTGGCGGTGGGGCATTCACCAAAAAGCCACCCCAGGCGTGGGGTGGCTGGCGGCGCCTGCCGAGGCAGGCCGCCGGGGCTGGGGCGAGCCGGAGCTCAGTGGCTCACCACTTCGAGATTGACCTCGGCGGTGACCTCGGGGTGCAGTTTCACCAACACCTTGTAGGAGCCGGTGCGGTGGATTTCTGGCACGGTGATGTCGCGGCGATCCACCTCTTTCTTGGTGGCGGCCTCGATCGCCTCAGCCACGTCGCCGTTGGTCACGGTGCCGAACAGCACGTCGTCGCCACCGGTCTGCTTCTTGACGGTGAAGCGGCCGATGGTGGCCAGGGCGGTGCGGAAGGCCTCGGCTTCGGCCTTGAGGGCGGCCTGCCGCTCAGCCTCCTTGGCCCGGCGGGCCTCCACCTGGCGCAGCACCGCCGGGGTGAGGGGCACGGCCTTGCCGGTGGGCACAAGGAAATTGCGGGCGTAGCCGGGGGCCACGTCCACCAGGTCGCCGTCCTTGCCCAGGCTGAGGACGTCTTCGCTGAGAACCACTTGAACGCGCTTGGCCATGGGAGATAACGACGGGTGTCTGAACGCGAGCCGATTGGCCAGCCTACGCCAGTGGGCGGGCGCCAGCTGCTGCGGCGCGGGGCAGGCGCACGTTGGTGGCCAGGCCGAGGCGGCGCAGCAGGCGGATGTGCTGCCAGGTGAGGTCGATCTGGCGACCGAAGCCATGGCGGGCCGAGTGGGGGAAGGCGTGGTGGTTGTTGTGCCAGCCCTCGCCGAAGGTGAGGGCCGCCACCCAGGGGTTGTTGCGGGAGCCGTCACCGCTGTCGTGGGGGGTTTGGCCCCACAGGTGGGTGGCGGAATTCACCAGCCAGGTGCAGTGGTAGACCACCACCAGGCGCAGGGGAATGCCCCAGAGCACCAGGGCCCAGCCGCCGACGCCGGTCGCGGTGCCGATCCAGAACAGCAGGCCGGCCAGGGGCAGCTGCAGCA
>JBEDAU010000069.1:0-7088 GCA_041177605.1 Cyanobacteriota bacterium
CCCCGTTTCCTGCCATCGCTGGCCCGTTTCTCGGAACCCCAGCAGTGGACAGCCAACCCCGTGCTGTTTCGCCGCCACATCTTCAACGACACCCTGTTCATCTTCCTGGCTGCCCTGCTGGAACTGATCGAGGGCCTGCGCCACGCGGGCGTGATTCCCAAGCTGCTGCACCTCTGGTGAGCGCCTGGATGGGTGCCTGGACAGGATGGGTGTGCGACCACCGCGCCGCAGGCGAACTCTGGGGGAGGGCTCAGCCCTCGCCGCCCTCGCCGCCCTCACCGCCTTCGCCATCGTCGGCGGGTGCAGCCTTGTTCAGCTCCTGCTTCTGATCGCCTCCCTGTTCGCCGCCATCCGGAGAACCACCACAGGCCACGGTGCCGCCGGCCAGGGCCAGGGTGGTCAGGAACAGGGCAATGCTCTGGCGTTTCATGGATGTCGTCCAGGTTGGTCCATTCTGGTGGGGCCGCCGGGTGCTGTCCCGGCCATCCATCCAAACGTCACACGCCGCCGTGACACCGGCGCACGAGGCCATGCAGGTGCTGATCGAGCCGCTGCTGCCACCGGAGCAGACCGGCGCCATGGTGCTCCAGCTACAGGCGGAGCAGGCAGGCTGGCGCCCGGGGGAGGCAACGGCGGGCTGGCATGCCCGCACGGTGAAACACAACCAGCAGCTCGAGCGCGGCTGTGCGCTGCACCAGGAGCTGGCCGAGGGGCTGGAGCGGGTCCTGGAGCGGCACCCGCTGGTGCAGGCGGCGGCATTCCCCCGGCGGATTCACAGCCTGTTGTTCAGCCGCAGCGGCGTGGGTGAAGGCTACGGGCGCCATGTGGACAATGCCTGGATGGCCGGCGGCCGCAGCGACCTCTCCTTCACCGTGTGGCTGAGCGATCCCCAGGACTATCAAGGTGGTGAGCTGGTGCTGGAGTCACCGGCCGGTGAGGAGGGTTTTCGCCTGCCAGCCGGCCATGCCCTGCTGTACCCGAGCACCCTGCTGCATCGGGTTGAGCCGGTGACCCGGGGCGAGCGACTGGTGGCGGTGGGCTGGATCGAGAGCCGGATACGCCAGGCCGACCAGCGGGAACTGCTGTTCGAACTGGATACGGCCCGACGGGCCCTGTTCACACGCAGCGGCAAGGATGAGGTGTTTGATCTGATCAGCCGCAGCTACAGCAACCTGCTGCGTCGCTGGGAGCGCTGACGGCGGCAATTCCAGCGGGATTGGGCCGGCCTGGCAGGGCTCAGGCCCGCGGCCGCAGCACCAACCAGGTGATCAGCAGGATCGTGGCCGTGCTGCCCAGCGTGAAGATCCAGTCGGCGTAGGGGGTCCAGGGCATGGGCGGCGGTTGGGCCGGTGCGCCCGCAACCCTCGCACTCCTGCCGACGGACCCGGCGATAGGGAGGGCCCTTCCAGGCCCCATGGGTCATTTGGGTGATAAGGCTGACCTCACCCCATCTCCCTTAGAGATGTCAGGCAGCCACAGGGGCGGCTTGACGGGAGAAACGAACGATGTTGTTCGCTGTTACGGGTTTGCTCTCACCGAGCAGGCTTCAGTCACTCTCCTCATGCCCCGTCGAAACCATTGCAGCCCCGCGGTGCTGCCGGCGGAGCCGGGAGCGGGGGAATGGAGCTGAGCGGAATCGAACCGCTGTCCGAAACACTGGTGTGAGCCACCTAGTCCGGCCGAGACCGGACCCCTGCATTGTGGCAGCAGCTGGCCAGGGGCGCAGGGGTGGGCATTGCCGAACCGGGTGCCGGGCGGTCGTGGGGGGCAGGCCCCAGCCCGCATCGGTGATGATCAGGGCCTGGGCCGATCTCTGTGGCCCTGGGACATCTTCTCCTTGCACCCCCCTTCCACCCGGGCCAACGACCTGGCCCACGGCAGCTTTGCTGGCGGCGCCGTTGCCCGGTCACTGCGGCCACTGTTGCCACCTGAGGCGTTTCAGACCAGTGGCCAGCGCCTGCCGCTGCTGGCCATCAACGCCGCGATCCTGCTGCTGGGCTGGAGCATGGCCGCCCAGCTGCAGCAGTGGCCGCGGCCCTGGCTGCTGGCCTGGCTGCCCCTGGCGCTGCTGATGGGCAACAGCGTGTTCGTGCTCGGCCTGCTGGCCCACGACCTGATGCACGGCTCCCGGCCGCGAGCCCGCTGGCTGCGGCGCCTGGCGGCGCTGGTGGCCTTCAGCGTCTCCTGGATGACACCGACGCTGTGGCAGGCGGTGCACAACCGGGAGCACCACAGCCACACCAATGGACTGGGCGACCCCGACCGGGGCTACCTGGAAAGCCAGCCGGACAGCTGGGGCAAGCGCCTGTTCCACGCCATCGCGCCCTCGTCGCAGAGCCACGCCCTGCTGCTGGCTCTGGGCATGACCAGCGCCTGGCCCCTGCACCACTTCCGCACCACCTGCGCCGTGCTGCTGGCCCCCACCGGCACCAGCCGCTTCGCCCCGGCCACCTTCAAGGTGAGCGGTGAGGAGCGGCGCGCCATCGCGCTGGAGCTGCTGCTGGTGATCGGGCTGCATGCCCTGCTGATCGGCTGGATCGGCCTGCGGCCCATGCCGCTGCTGCTGGGCTACTTCCTGCCGCTGTGGCTGGGCTATGCCATGGCGATGGCGTACATCTACACCAACCACATGCTCTCGCCCCTGGGCGATGCCAACGATCCGCTGGAGAGTTCCCTGTCGCTGCGGGTGCCGGCCTGGCTGGACCTGCTGCACCTCAACTTCTCCCACCACAGCGAGCACCACGTGTTCCCCGGCCTGAACAGCAGCTACTACCCCCAGCTGCGCCAGCTGCTGCTGCTGCACCACCCGGAGCGCTTCCGCCTGCTCGGGGCGGGGCAGGCCTGGCGGCTGCTGCTGAGCACGCCGCGCTTCTATCGCGATGCCCAGTGCCTCACCAGCCTGGATGGGAGCATGGCCGCCGCCGTGCCGCTGGGCCGGCCGGGACTGGGGTGAAACGGATGACAACGCCCCACTGGGATGGCATCGCCGTGGTGCCACCGGGGTTGGAGGAACCGGCGGCGGCCGAGCTCACGGGCCTGGGCTGCGGGGGGGTGCAGCGGCTGAGCCGGGCTGTGCGCTTCCGCACCGATCCGGCCGGCTTCTACCGGCTGCAGCTGCAGGCGCGGCTGCCCTTCCGGCTGCTGCGCCAGCTGGCCAGCTTCCCCTGCCGCAGCCAGGCGGATCTCTACGCCGGCGTGCAGGCCGCCGCCGACTGGAGCCACTGGCTGCCGCCGCAGTGCAGCTTCAAGGTGGAGGCCTCCGGCAGCGCCCCGGGGCTGAGCCACAGCCACTACACGGCCCTGGCGGTGAAAAACGCCCTGGTCGACTGGCAGCGCAGCCACTTCGGCGAGCGCTCCTCGATCGAGTTGGAGCAGCCCGATCTGGCGCTGCACCTGCACCTGGGGGGCGGCATGGCCAGCCTCAGCCTCGATGGCAGCGGCGCCAGCCTGCACCGCCGCGGCTACCGGCCGGCGATGGGCCTGGCCCCACTGAAGGAAAACCTGGCGGCCGGCCTGATTGCGCTCAGCGGCTGGGATGGCTCGGTGCCGCTGGCCGACCCGCTTTGCGGCAGCGGCACCCTGCTGATCGAGGCGGTGCGGCTGGTGCTGGGGCGTGCGCCGGGGCTGGGAGCCGGGCCGGGCGCACCCGCGCGCTCCTTTGCCCTGGCGCGCTGGCCCGACTTCGATGCCCAGCTCTGGCAGCAGGAGCTGGCCGCCGCCCGCGCCCTGGCCAGAGACACCCTTGCCGACGGCAGGCCGCTGGCGCCGGTGCTGGGCATGGAGCGGGAGGCGGAGGTGCTGGAGCAGGCCCGCAGCAACGCCAGCGCCGCCGGCGTGGGCCCCTGGATTGCCCTGCAGCAGGGCGACTGCCGCGACTTCCAGCCGCCGCCGGTGGCGGGCGTGCTGGTGTGCAACCCGCCCTACGGGGCCCGCATCGGCCAGCGGGAGGAGCTGGAGGTGCTCTACAGCGACCTGGGCCGGATGCTGAAGGAGCGCTGCGGGGGCTGGAGCCTGTGGCTGCTGAGCGGCAATCCTGAGCTCACCGGCGCCCTGCGGATGAAGGCCAGCCGCCGCATCCCGGTCAGCAACGGCGGCATCGACTGCCGCTGGCTGCACTACGCCATCCGCTGAGGCTGGGCGGCAGCCCAGGCCGGCCCATGGGCGGAGCCCTGGGTGGCCTGGAGGCTCAGATCACGGCTGCAGCAGCCAGGCCGTTACTGGCAATTGGCAGGGTTGGCATAGGTGAACGACTGGTAACGATTGAGGATGCTGCGCACGTTCACGCAGGCCTTACCCCGCTTCCAGAAGGAGTCCATGCCGTTTTCGGTCGGCATCGAGCGGATGTAGGTATAGCCCGTTGCGGTGAGACGGCCCTCGACCATGCCGGGATCACTGCCGATCAGAGTCTGCATTTCCGCCACCGGTTGTCCCACCATTCCGGCTCCGCCGCCGCTGGAGGAACCACCACCCAACAGGGCCCCGATCAGGCCACCGACCAAAGCTCCAGCCACCGTGGCACCGGTCGCCGTACTCGGATGATCCTCGAACTGGGCGTTGGGATTGGTGACCTCATCGGTCTTCACGGCCAGGCGATGGGTCGATGCTCCGTCGCTCCAGGTGAACACCCCTTTGCTGCCCTTGTCTTCAAACAACACGTTCTGCTCGATGCCGGACGGCGTTTCCACATGGAGCTGCTGGCGACCGGGCCCTGAGAAGCGGAAGCGCGTGCCATTGTCGAGATCAACCACAAAGATGGTGGTCCCACCATTCTGCTTTTGCTTGATCGTGCAATAGCCATCAAAGGCCTGATAGCCGTTGTCCTTCAGTGAACAGCGGCCGTTGGCACGGGCCACCGTATCGGCATGGACAGGCGCAACCAAAACCGAGCCGGCCATGAGCACGGCACTGGCCAGAGCAAACTTGCGTTTTGATGACATTACCCCTGAAATCCTGGTTGAAAAGACCAGCGCCAGCGTAGGGATTGCAATGCCGTCATCCCTGATTTTAAGGATGACTTCCGGATGTTCATGGCCACCGCCAGGCAGCCCGATCAAGCACCGATTGACCTGGGAGCTGCGTCGCGCCCTGTTCACGTTTCAGGCGCAACAGTCGACAGTTGCTGTTCTTCTGCAGCGCATCAATCAGGTTCTCCGCATGGGCAATCACCCAAACCTGCGTTCGACATGAAACAGCACTGATCAGCCGTGCCAGGGGAGCCAGCAGATCCGGATGCAGGCTATTTTCAGGCTCGTTGAGCACCAGCAGCGGCGGCAGCCTGGGGCTGAACAATGCTGCGATCAGCAGCAGATAGCGCAGCGTTCCATCGGAGAGCTCCGCGGCATCGAGCGGCCTGAGCAGCCCGGGCTGAATCAGCCTGAGCCGAAAGCTGGGCAAGCTGCAATCCACCTCCACAGAGCAGCCCGGAAAGGCATCGGCAACAGCAGCCTGCAACCCGGCAGCATCGCCGATTTCCAGGATAGTCTGCACGGCAGATGCCAGATCAGCGCCATCCGCGGCTAACGCTGGCGTACGCGTGGCGACGAGCGAGCGCCGCGCCGGAGCATCGAGATCGGTGCGGAAGTTGTCGTAGAAGCGCCAGCTCAGGATCATGCGGCGGAGCAGGATGACCTCCGGTGCCTCCAGGGGATCCGACACCGCTGTGAACAGGCTCTCGGCCGGAGACACATCACGGGCCAGACACTGCCGGGCCTCGCCGCAACGCTCCACCACACTGCCGCTCCGCAGCATCAGCAGGCTGCGGGGATGGAAGGCCCCGCCAGCCCAGATCCACTCACGCTTGATCTCGGGATCCAGCACAAATGCGCTGATCTCAGCGTCGGCTCGGTAACCGAGCTCAATGGCGTAAGACAACGTCTCCCCTGCAAAACCAAGCCGCAACCGCGCCGGTTGGCGCTGCCGATCCGGCCCGGCCCACATCAACGCCGGCAGCCCACCCTCCCGCGCCAGGGCAGCGACCAGATCGCCGCGGGCAGCAGCAGCCATCAACCCCAATGCACGGTAGAGATTGCTCTTGCCCGTGCCATTCGATCCACACACCACAGTGAGAGAGGCCAGCGGCAGGATGAGCTGCTGCAACGAGCGATAGCCCTCCACCGCCAGATGGGTCAGCGCCAACGGGTGGGTCGCCATCAATCAGCCGTCGTGCACGGTGAACGCAGTTTCACAAACGGCAACTGGGCCCGCTGGATCTGGGTCCAAAACCGCCGCCGCCAACCATGCTGGAGCAGCTGCGGCGCGCCGGTGCCCCTGCCACCGCAAACCGGCGTTCGGATGCCATTCCGGTCACCCATGTGTGCCTGGCGGCTCAATCCCGATGGTCCGCCATGACATGTCGTCCACAACACCTGCCGTGGTCATCCCCCCAGAGCACCCCACCGATGGCCTTCACCACCGGCCTTGCCGTCAGGGCTGCTGATCGATGGCCGGAGGCCTTGCCGTGAAGCCCCTGCTGATGGGTGCCCTGCCCACGCTGCGGCTCGCCGAGCGCCAGGGCGAACGCTGCGGCGGCCCCATCACCCTGGCGGGCCTGGTGCTGGGCCTCGGCGTGGTGCAGCTCAGCAGTGGCCCCCTGGGGCAGACCAGCCGCTTCAGCCTGGAGCTGCTGATCCTGCTGATCCTGAAGTTGGTCGGGCCCATGCTGGTGGCGTTGATCGCCATGGCCCTGCTGCTGCCCAACTGGCTGGAGAGCGGGCCGGCTGGGGATCAGAACTGGAAGGCACGGGCCACGGCCAGCGTCTTGGTGGGAGCTGGGCTGCTGCTGCTGTTTCTCGGTGCGGCCCTCACCGGTGGAGTGCTGGCCAGTCCCCGCAGCGATCTTCTGGCCGAATTCAGCGAGGTGCTGGGCGGAGTGCTGCTCTCCGATCTGCTGCGCTCCAGCCTGCGCTCGGCCCTGTTTCTCACGCTGCTCTGCCTCTGGAGTGGCCGGCGAGGCCAGCAGAGGCTGCGCCAGGGCACCCCGGCAGCGCTGGTGAGCAGCAACCTGCTGGTGGAGGGGCTGACGCTGCTGCTCGTACTCAAGCTGCTCTGGATCCTGTTGATCGACCCGCTGCAGCTCAGCAGCTCTGCCC